>JBCDCL010000360.1:0-4012 GCA_039182175.1 Planctomycetota bacterium | reverse complement strand
GGCCCGCATCATGCATAGCCATGATCTGCGTGTAGATCCGGGCGTTGGCGTCGTCGTAAAAGTCGTCTGTCCTGAGAATGAGCGCGACTTCGTCGCATACTTCGGGCAGCAGCAACAGACTGCCTAGCACAGCCCGCTCGACATCCACGGCTTGCGGCGGCAAGCGGTCAAGGAGGGAGTTTTCTGCCGGTCGGCTTTGTCGCGGATTGTCCGTCGCCACTTGATTCGCTCCCTCAATCAGAAATCTGACAACTCAAAACCTGACATCCTCAAACCTGCGGACAAGCCGCACGCCTTGGTCCGTAGGACCTAGCGAGACTTGCTCACCCGCGGGTGATTTATTCTGACGCTCCAAGAAAAAGAACGCCCCGGCTGCTGCCGAGGCGTCCTGCTTGTTGGTTCGTTGTGCGTTGCTGTCTACTCGCCGCGTCATTCGCTGGCGCCGACAGCGGGCACCACCCAAACCTTCAGGTCGCCTTCGACTTCGCTCGAAAGGCGAATCTTGACGGTGTACAAGCCCAACTCTTTGAGGGCGCCTTCCAGTTTGATTTGATCGGTGCGAAGCGAGACGCCACTCTTCTTGAGGGCCGCGACAATTTCGGGGGCGCCAACGCTGCCGTACAGATGCCCTTCTTCGGTGGCGTTGGCTTCGATCGTGACGCTTTGCTTGCCGATCTCGGCAGCCTCGGCACGCAGCGACGCATTGCGCTGGCGTTCTAGCTCTTGCAGCTTCGCCTTGTGCTTCTCGACCATCCGCTTGTGGTGGTCGCTAGCGACGGTCGCTAAGCCTTGCGGCACGAGGTAATTGAGGGCGTAGCCGGGCTTCACTTCCACGACGTCGCCTTGGTGGCCTAGGTGCTCGACCGATTGGATCAACAGCACCTGATAGCCGCCATGCTCGCCCTTGGGCAGCCGCTTAAGAGGCGATGACTTACGCTTGATTATCTTTTGCTTGGTCGGCATAGCAGTGTCGTTGTACGTTGGCGGCAGTTTGTGAGCTAATGAAATGGTCTACGTCGCGAAGCCAGATTAGAACGGCCAAATCAAAACGGTATATCGTCTGGCGGTGGGGCCGAGGGGCCACTGGCGGAGCTGTATTCTTGGGCGGGTGCACTGTACTCGTCGCGGCTGGAGTGAGGGCGGCCTCCGCCTCCGCCACCACCGCCGCCTCGTCCGCCCAGCATCTGCATCTTGTCGGCGACAACGCGAAGCTTCGATCGCTTTTGGCCGTCTTTTTCCCATGTGTCGAGCTTCAAGCGACCTTCGATCAGCACCGACGAACCCTTGCTGAGGTACTCGTTGGCGACCTCGGCAGTGCGAGCCCAGAGGGTGACGTCGACGAACGTCGTCTCATCGACCCACTGATCGCCCTTCTTCACGCGATCGTTCACTGCCAAGCCAATCTCCGATACGGCGGTGCCGCTAGGGATGTACTTTAGCTCGGGATCGCGGGTCAGGTTACCGACGAGGATCACTCGGTTGTAGCTCGCCATGTCGGTTGCTCCAGAATTGGTGTGAGACGTGCGACGGGTCTTTGCTCGATCCGATTAGGCGCCGGCGCCGGCAGGTTCAGGCTTGGTGGCGTCGCCCGAGTCGGCGGCTGCTTCGACGGCAGGATCTGCGTCAACTTCTTCGCCCTGGGCGTGGCTTAGGATCGGCTCGACCAGACGTGGGTGAATCTTCAGCACCAGTTGCCGGAGCACGCCATCGCGGAGTTCGCACTTGCGATTGAGTGGCGCCACCTGTTGGCTATCGAGCGAGAAGTACATCAGCCAGTAGGCGCCCTTTCGCTGGCCCTTGATGGGGTAGGCCAGGCGTCGCTCTTCCCACAGGCGGCTGACTTTGATCTCGCCGCCCAGTTCGGTGATCATCTCTTCGACCGCCGAAGGCAACGCCGCGTGGTCGCGGGCAAACTTGTTGCCGTCGAAGATGAACAAACCTTCGTAAACGTTGTCAGCCAAAACGTAATCTCCTGTGGCGGAGCCTCGTAGCCAAACGGTCGGTCATTTCGCAGCCGGCAGCGAATTGCCCGATAGGTTTGGCTTGGTGACTCCCACTCCAAATAAAACTGGCCTAGTTGAACTGGTTCATCGCCTCGGTGGCCCCCTGCTGGGCCCAACATTCTACCGCGTCGGCGGCAGTTTGAATCATAATTGCTGCTTCGTCCCGCTCGCCCTTGGCAAACTTGCCCAGGACAAAGCCGGTCGTTTGCTCCCCGCCCGGCGTGGGGCCAATCCCCAATCGCAAGCGTGGCACCTCGTCGCTACTCATTTGGCTGAGAATGTCGTTCAGCCCATTCTGCCCCCCGGCCGACCCCTGTGTTTTCAGGCGGAGTTTGCCGAGTGGCAGGTTGAAATCATCGCAGACGATCAATACATCTTCCAGCGGCGTCTTGTAAAAGGTCGCCACCGATCGGACTGCCTGTCCGCTCCGATTCATAAACGTTTGCGGCCAAACCAGCAGACATGCGGTCGAAGTCGACCCAGCCTGTCCGATTTGGCACTCCGAAATCAAGCTTTGGTGCTTGGATTTCGGACTATCTGCTTGCCAACGCTCTGCGAGGAGCGTTAGCACGTCGAATCCGACGTTGTGTCGCGTTTGTTCGTACTTCCTGCCGGGGTTGCCTAGGCCTACAACCATTTTCATGGCCAAAAGTCACTTCCTTGGCCCGGACGATTGTTGTCTCGTCAAGCTCCCAATGCAGTGGCGCGAGCCTCATCGGCCACGCCATCCGTTGATTTATTCGTCGCTGCTCTCTTCGCTCTCGTCGTCGCTCTTGCCGCCGACCAATTCCGGCTCTCCGGCGTCGCCAGCCACAGCTTCTTCGGGCTCTGGCTCGCTGACGGGCAAGATGCAGTGGACGATCATCGTGTCGCCGGGCGTCACCAGCTTCGCGCCCTCGGGCAGGTCAGAAATATCTGCTGCCGACAGCGAACCATCGAGGTGCAACTCGGTAACGTCTAGATAAATGTGCTCGGGGATTGCTGACGGTGGCGCCTCGATCTCGACGGTCCGCACCACCTGCTCGACCATGCCACCCTCGCGGCTGCCGGCTGCTTCGCCCTTGAGTTCGACTTCGACCTCCAGGCTGATCACCTCGCCTGCCTTGACTCGCATCAAGTCGACGTGCAGCAGTCGCGAACCGAAAGTGTCCCACTGGAGGTCTTGCAACAGGGCTTGTCCGTCGGCGGCGCCCTTAAGGTCGACCACCTTGCCGCCGTGCCGCAATACGCCACGCAGGTCATCGACCCGCAGCGAGAGATTCACCGGATCTTCGCCGTGGCCGTAAAGGATCGCCGGCAGGCTGCCGCCGGCTCGCAGCTTTTGACTGTTTCGGCTGCCGAGCTTTTCCCGAGCTTCGACTTGGATTGTATCTGACATCTACTTCCTACCTGCCGCTGCCATCGTGTTGGACGGTTACGCTACGGCGAGCCGATTTCGCTCGCGTAGGTTTGTTCGGTAAGGCAACTACCCCCCGCGTATGCCGCAGTAGCAGTGCCGAATCCCTGATTGTGACGTATTTTGCGGCCTCTGCAACCCCGCGACGGCCGAGATTTGGCGGGCAATTGGCGGCCGTTTGGGCGAAGCTAGGCGACCTTGCTGACTAGGCTGTGCAACCTGCCGGCTAGGACGTGGCCGCCTCGCGGAATAGCCGGCTGACCGACTCATTGCGGTGAATCGCCGCGATCGCCCGGCCCAGCAGCGGGGCCGCGTTCAACACCTTGGTCTGCGGCAGTAGCAGATCGGGGCCCAATGGGATCGAGTTGGTGCAGACCAAGCTCGCCAGATTCGCCTCACGCAGGTTGTCCATGGCGGCGCCGCACAGCACGGCATGGCTCACGCCGACGTGGATTTCCTTCACGCCGTGGTCGGCCAGCACTTTGGCGGCGCCCTTGATCGAGCCTGCCGTGCTAATCATATCATCAAACATCAGGGCGACTTTGCCGTCGATCGGCCCGCCCAGGATATTCGCCTGCACCGTTTTGGTGGCGCTCATCCGCCGCTTGTCGAT
>JBCDCL010000359.1:0-4013 GCA_039182175.1 Planctomycetota bacterium | reverse complement strand
GTACCATCCCGAAGGCGACGTGCTATACCACAGCCTGCAGGTCTTCGATCTGGCTCGCGATGCGTTGCCGTACGACGAAGAATTTCTGTCCGCAGCGCTGTTGCACGACGTAGGCAAAGGGATCGATGCAGCGGATCACGTAGCTTCGGGTCTAGAAGCCCTCGACGGATTCATCAGCCAGCGGACGGCTTGGCTGATCGAGCATCACATGCTGACGCATCAGATCGCCGATGGCACGATCGGCCGTCGGCGGCATCGCCGATTGCGAGAGTCGGAGAGCTACGACGAACTCATCCTGCTTGGCGAATGCGACCGCGGTGGCCGCGTGCCGGGCGCCGAGGCGCCGGAGCTGGACGATGCGCTCGACTATGTGCGAGAGCTTGCCCAAATGTGCAGCTGAGCTTCCCAAGGGCAGTTAGGCAACCTTTAGTTGCGGCGGCGCCACTTCTTCGTACTCGTAACCGAACGCCTCGATATCGTGGGCCCAATGGTCGCGGACAAATTGCTGCGTCGCCCGGTCGTAGTAAGTCCGGTAGTCTTCGTGGTTCGACGTGTTGCGACGCCCGAGCGGTTTGATCGGCATTCTTAAATGCTGCGTCACTGTGGCGAAATCTTCCGCTAGCGTTTCGTAGCGGCCCACGAAGTCGACCAGTAAGTTCCCGCTGCGGTCCATCACCAACTCGGACTGCCCATGCCGCCGCTTGGAAGCCTGCCAGCGGACGTACTCAGCAAACCCGCCTAGGCGACCTACCCGGCGATGCTGACCGTGGCGATTGCGTTGCTGGATGTAGTGGTACCGCGAGACGAGCCAGTCCCAAGGATTGCGGACAAACGTGAACTTGTAGAGCGAATCAAACACATCGCGTGGGAGCACACGTTGGACTGTATGCATATCGGTATGGCAGCGGAATCGCTTCCAGTGATGAGGGCCGAGCACCAGGTTTACGCGGATGCCAACCTGCTCGAGCAACCGATTGATCCACACCCGCTCGGGCTGGGCACAGTAGGGTTCGAGCCGCTCGGCGACGCTCACACCGCCCGTCTTAGGCATGTGATGGAAGAAAAACTGATGCGAGTACGAGATCAGCATCGTGTGCAAGCCCTTGGTTGCTCAAGATCCTGCGGCCAGGACCGTCACTGTCCGAATGCGAGGGCCGCGTCGCCCGCTTGCTTGCCGCTACAAGCACCGTTGGCGTCCTGGTACGACTTCGGAGAGCAAGTCGCAACGACTTGACGAGTATTGATCATCGTGCGGAATCTTCGCCGTCAGACCGGTGCTATCGCGTTGCAAAGTTTATCTAACCGGCACGGGCGAGTGTTGGTCACGGCAGCGGGATGTGACTTAGCTCGTAAGTCACCGGAAAGCGAACGATAGCTGTCGGCGTCTTGTAGACCCAAGTCAAACTTTCGGGCCCGTCGGGTAGGTCGAACAGATAGGCCAAGCCAATCTCGTTGCCACGCTGCATGGTTGTCTCGAAGCCTGCGTGGTCGATCGGCTCGTCATCGTCGCCAACCAGAAAGGTGGGGTTGTTGAATACCCAGCCACGATGGGAGGCGAAAGTGTCATCCGCGCCCCCTTCGCCCGACGCCCCGTCCAGTTTGAGCCGCATGTGCAGTTCCCAAATGTCGTTGACCTTTCGCATGTCGATCAGCGATACGGTGGCGCCCCCTTCCTGCTGCGAGATCGGTTTCTTGGCGTCGGTCAAATCGTCAAAGCGGAACTCAGCTTGCCGGCCCGGTACGATCGCTTGCAGCTTGCCCTGGAGCGTCGCGATGAGCGATGTCTGCCGCGTCGGTAGCAGTAGCGGAAGCGTCATTTCGAGCGTCTGGCCGCCCGGCTGAACTTCGAGATCAATCGAACGCTCCGGCCGAGCCATCGATAGTCGATCCCCCTTTTCGTTCTCCGCCTCGACTTCAGTCAGTGGCTGCGAGAAGGCAATCGGCGCCAGCCGGGGCTCCCAAGAGATCTCTAGCTGAAGGTTCAGCGATTCGCCGCCGACTTGGCGAAGGTCGCGGGCGGCGGTTACGCGGATCGGTTCGATACGGAGCGGACCTGCATAATCGGCCCGCGCCCAACGCGGGGTGGCGCCTGGCTCGCGAGCGACCAACGCCAAAGCCGATTCGCCCGAGAACGAATAAACGCCGAGTCCCGCCTCGTCGAGGACTTGATCAACCGCTTCCCAAAACGGGACGTCCGTCAACTCGAGCGTCACCGGTCGATCGTCTGCTTGCTGGCCGAATTGATCCCGCAGATCAATCACTTGGTTGCCCGTCTGCTCCTCAATCGATCGAAGGACTTCCGAGAGTGGTTCTTCGACAACGTCGATCGAGACGCGCGATTCGCTGACCGCCAGTTTCGCTACGCGGTCGGCAATTGTGCGACGAATTTTTTGCAGAGCGGTCCGCACTGCCGCCGGCATCTGCTCAACGGGCTTGGGGAGCGCAGCGAGCAACCGCTCGCCGGTTGCCTGCGTCGTTCCGGCGAGTTCAAGCAATTGCTCGCGGGCGGCAGTGCGAGTGCTCTGTTGGTCGGCGCCGAGGTCGAACACCAATTGGTTGACCTCGGTCGCGAACCCGTCTACAGAAGAATCAGTCGCGGTTGATTCGTCGACAGATTGCTGCGGGTCATCGGCGGCAGAGGAGTCCGCGACAAGCAACCAGGTGGCGGACAACAAACCAGCGAATAACCAACTTCGCGAAAACGTCATCAGAAAACCTCTTCTCGGTTGGCGAAGCCAATCGACCGCCAAGCGTGCGAGCAATCGAAACAATCGGCACAGTCCATTCTAAGCGGCCGGCAGGCGTCTGTCTTGCAGCCGCGAGCTAGGGCAGTCGCGTACTAAGCTTGTAGAACACCGCAGCCGGCTGGCGGCGCTTTGGCGTCCCAGCTACGTTCGTCTTTGCTCATCTCGTTGGATCTATTCTATGTATATTCGCCTAGCGTCTGCGGTCCTTCTGCTCACGCTGATCAGCATCGGCAGCCGAGCTGACGCCGCCGAGTGGATGATGCAGACGACGATCGGCGACCAGCTGATCGAAGGTCGGCCGGTGGCTTGGTCCTCTTCGGTGGTGCGACTGCTGGGCCGCGATGGCCAGCTGCATCAGTTTGACCCTCGCAAGGCGAAGGACTCGAAGAAGACTTCGCCAAGGTTTCACCCGCTGACCGATAGCCAGCTACGCGCAGAGCTTTATCGCGAGTTCGATGGGCGATTCGATTTCACCTCGACCAGTAACTACCTGGTGGTGCATCCGCCCAGCGGTGGCTCGGAGTGGGCGGGGCGGTTCGAGCAGATTTACCGCTCGCTGATTGGCTACCTCCGCGTGCGTGGCTTCCGCGTGCGTGAGCCTGAGTTTCCCCTGGTAGCGATTGTGCTCCGCAGCGAAGGCGAATATCGCCGGTTTGTCGCCAAAGGTGGCGCCACGGTCTTGCCGGGGGCCCTCGGCCACTACGACCATTACACGAATCGCGTTGTCCTGTTCGACATCACGGGCGGCGCCGGCGATTGGTCTGAGAGTGCGGCGACGATCGTCCACGAGGCAACCCATCAAGTGGCGTTCAACGTCGGCGCCCATACCCGTGGCGCCGATGCACCGTACTGGGTCGCCGAGGGGCTCGCCATGCTGTTCGAGCCTCGTGCCATGTGGCGCCCCCGCGGGTCCGACAAGCGGAGCGACCGACTCAACAACGAGCGGCTGATCGATTTCCGGCACTTCAGTCGCGATGGCGAACCGCCCTTTTCGCTGGCCGAATTCGTGGCGAGCGACCAACCTTTCCGACGCAGCGGCGCCGCCGCCTACGCCCAGGCGTGGGCCTTGGCATTCTACTTGGCTGAGACGCAACCGCGGGCGTATAGCCAATACCTGGCCGACATCGCCGCCCGCCCGCCGCTAGATCGCTATCGCCAACAAGCCCGCGTCGCCGACTTCCGCAACGCCTTCGGCGCCGACATCAACATCCTGCAAGCTAACTGGATGCGTTGGGTCGACGAGCTGTAGAAAGGCGGACATTGGTT
>JBCDCL010000358.1:0-4013 GCA_039182175.1 Planctomycetota bacterium | reverse complement strand
CGCGAGCCGACGCTGTTCGAGCGGGGCGGCTACACCTACCAAGAGAACGAGATCATCAACGTCAGTCGCACCGATGGCATGCGGATCACCCACGAAGGACAGCATCGCCGCTTCATGGCGTCCACCCGGCGACTCCGCGAGGTCTTCGCCAAGCACTTTGGTGACCAGGTCACCGCGTTCGACGGCAAAACGTTCGAAGAAGTGCCTGCCGAGAGCGAAACCTGCCCGTCGACACGCTACGTGATCTGCGCCCAGAAGTAAGCCACACGCCAAGACGAGACGCCGCGGGGCGAAATGACGGATTCTTCGACTCGCACCGAAACGCAGCTAGGCGAATCCTTTCCCGCAGCGCCGGTCTCGATCTTCTCGCTCGTTTCATTATTGGTGGCGATCGCCCTGTTCGGCCTCGGCACGCCGGTGCTCAAGTGGTTGGTCGAAAACGGCGGCCACTTTGGCACGGTCAAAAAAGACGCCATCTCGTACTGCAACGTCCTGTTCGTCGGCAACCTCTGCTCGGCGGCGATCGTCTTTCTCTACTTTCGCCCCGATCGAGCAGCCAAGCAATTTGTCGAAATTCTTCGCACGCGCACCTTTCCCCTACTGGCCAACGTGCTCTTCGCCAACGTCTTGGCGCCGACGTTTGTGATACTCGCGCTCGAAGACACCAGCGCAATGACGGTCATCTTACTACTGCAAGCCGACGCCACGTTTCACGCCCTGGCGGGACGCTTTCTACTTGGCGAAGTGATTAGCCGACGTGCCGCGCTCGGCTTTGGTCTCATCGCATGCGGCATCATCGTCCTAGGACTTGTCGCCAGCCATGGCGAACTGACCACCGGCTACGTTTACACCCTACTGGCCGCATTGTTCCGCGCCCTGGGCGCCATCACCGCTCGCAAGACGCTCGCCGATCGGCGACTGCTGCCCGCCTTCTTGATCGCCCGCAATCTGCTGGGGGCGCTCGTCTTCTATGTGTTGGCGATGCAGATGTTTGGTCCCGGCCACTTCAAAGACGCCTTTTCCGTCGGCCTCTGGGAACTGATGGTCGTCTACGCCGCCTTGGTCATCGTCGTCGGCCAATTTTCTTGGTACCGCGCTCTAACCGATCTTCCCAGCCGCACCGTCTCCGCCGGCTGGACGCTCGAACCGGTGTTCGGCCTGCTGTTCGCCTACTTCCTCCTCGGCGAGGCGCCCGCGTCGCTGCAATGGATCAGCGTCGGCCTCATCTTCACCGGCCTAGCCATCGCCAACCTCGGCGGCAAAGACCGCAAGCAGCACAGCGATCGCGCTGACGGCAAAAAGATATACCGCCCTGTGATCTCACCCGACCGACCTAATAGTGGGGTCTGAGGGAAAATCGCCACGAGGGCAACAAGCACGAAGCTTGCGATGTTTAGGTGACACGCTCAAAATGCATGCTGCCGCGAATCAGCCGAGCCCCCACTAGTTTGCTTCTCGCACTTTGGCATGAACTTGTTACACGATGAGCACTGACCATCCTGAGAATTCCCGCTCACAAACCCTTCTCGGGGTCGCCATTGCGCTGCCGATCATCGCGTTTCTGATGTTCTGTGGCTATGTAGGTTGGGGGCTAGCGACAGGCCTCGTTCCAGATACGAAAGTCTTACCAGGGGATGAACTTCCATCGGGACTGGTCAAAGTGGTGACTAAGTCCGCTGGTTTAGTGCCTGGCGAACGTATCATCTTTTTCTATTCTGCCGCGATGACTCCCGAAGGCGACGGCAATCTGTTGACGGATCAGCGGGTGATCTCCTACGTCGACGATGGAAACAACAAGTGGGCCGATTGGATTGCGATCGAAGACATTGTGGAAATGCGATTCGACAAGAGCGACAGTTGGCTCGAAGACTCAACCATCGTTGTGACATCTGCTGACGGAACCGAGCTCACGCTGCTGGCAAGCAATGAAGGCGGTGGCGACGAACAATTCGTTAACGCAATTCGAGCCGCCTCGAAGTCCGGGGCGCCGTAGCCTGGAAGCTGTTCCCACCGGGTGCTAACCTGGGCCCAGGCGGAGGTGTACGGCAGACACGGTGCAAATCGGATAACGTAACATTGGCATGTAACGCTTTCGATAAGCGATTTCTTGAGGGGCTATTGTGATGGATTCGGAGTGGCTGAGCGAAATGCTCGACATCGAACCGATCACCACTCGCCTACCCGCCACCGATTCCCGGATCGTCGAGTTAGAAAAACACATTGGTGTGGAATTGCCATCAGAGTATCGCGACTTCCTCTCTCGATTTGGGGGTTCGTGGGTGAAAGGAATCGCTCCCATTTCCGAACCGACGCCGTTTGGGGACGCAACGATTGAATCCTTTTACGGATTCATTGATGGTAAGCCTCGGTCCTGTGACCTGAAGTTTCAAAGCGACTTGGCTCAAGGTGCCCCAGTCGCTATCCCAATCGCCGGCGGGGCATTTGGTTGTCAGACTTTCATCATTGGCGATGATAACCCCACGCTCGGGTAAGTCGCGGCTCCGTGTATTTCTGGGACTGCGACAACCGGTCGGCATGGCCTGAAGCGGAGTTCAAACAACGATTCGGGATCCTCCACACGGACATCAGGAAGTATCTTGAACTCCGCAATAGCGGGACACTACCATCTAAGCCGCAGCAGCTTGCAGACTTCTACAAAATTGCAGACTCTTTTGAGGCATTCGCTAAGTCTATTGTTCCGAGCAGCTAGCGCCCCAGCCAGTAGCGGGTAGCACCGACAGTTGGCCGCTGGCGTATTGGTCTTGGCGTTGGTGCTTTCGGCCGATTGTCGGTGTGCGTGGCACAAGAGGTTGTCTCGGTTCGCAGCCGCATGCGATAATAGGGCACCGGGTGCCACTGCTGGCTTGCCCAGCAGTGCGAAGTAAGGTTGGAGTTCCCACACGTCAGCGGCTTGGACGGAGCTTGTGCCGATTTGCTTTTTGTAGCTCGTCACGTCGGACCGATCGGCAAACCATTCTGGCGGGACGGCCGACAGCTTGGGTAGTTCGGGGCTGACCTCTGCACCTTCCGAAACGTACCAGCGAGCACTCGACCACCGGTAGTCGACTGCTCGGCCTGCCAAGCCACGACGGACAGGATTGAGATGGAGATAGTCGATCGCCGCCAACACGACCTGTTCTGTGCGAACGTTGCGATCGTACCCCCTGCCTTCCTGCCAAAAGCGAAAGGTCTTTTTGCCTGGCCGTTGGCGAATGGTCAGCTCGCGAAGCAACGAGTCGCCGCTGCGAGTAAATTGCTGTTTGACCCGGTAGCTAAACGGTCGTTTGATCGCAAATAATAGTTGGTCGACCCGTGCCCCACTCTGCGTGGGATACGTGAGCAGATGGACGTGTTCTGGCATGAAAACGAAGGCCGCCAGCCGCCAACCGTGCTTCGAGGTCGCGCGGTCTATCGAAAGGCTCAGTTGTTGGCGTCTCCACTGGTCGTCGAGAAGTGGCAGACGACGATAGCAAGAGAATGTCAACTCGTGGATCTCATCGCGATCGTCGAAGTGTTTGACGAGTTTTCGATGGGGTCGACTGCCGGGCATTGCCGGATTGTAATCGGCAGCGGAAGCTGGGGGCAGACTTTGCCTTTGGTTCGCACTGCTGGGCAAGCCAGCAGTGGCACCCGACGCCGAGCCTATCGACTCGCTTCCGCAATCCGAGCCGTCTACAGGAAGTCCGAGAACTCCACCTTGCCTTTGATTAGGTGGTAATAGCCCGAGACGATTTTTACGCCGCGTTCGCTGGCGATGATTGGCGAGCGGGTGCGGAGTTCTTGGGCGGAGAGCTTGGCGTTTTCTTTCACCGTGGTGGTCAGCGGGTCGGTATTGAAGGCCCGCTTCTTCTTTTGGGCGGCGGCCACGGCGGGCGTAAGGTGGCCAACGAGGGTGTTGAGGTTGTAGCCCATGTCGGTGGTGGTGGTCGCATTCTGCAGCGCGGCCCCCACGGCGCCACACTTCTCGTGGCCGAGCACGACAATCAGGTTGGTGTTGAGCTGCGACACCGCGT
>JBCDCL010000357.1:0-4099 GCA_039182175.1 Planctomycetota bacterium | reverse complement strand
GGTGACGTTGGCGAACAAAATCGCCGGCCCGCCGGCAGCATACACGCGCCGATGAATGGCCGCCGCTTCGAGGTAGCCATCAACGGGCGCCTCGATACGTATCAATCGCCCGTGCCGCTCTATATCATCAACACACTGCTTCGTAGACCGATAACCCATCGCTGACGCGAAGAGAGAAGTAGGAAGGGTGCAGGGTGAAATAGTTGTCGCTCAAACGATTTCGCTCTTTACCCTTCACTCATCAAACTTCGCCCGTCTCCTATCTAATTTTTCGCTGTAGCCGTAGCCCTTCTTGTCCATGATAGGTGAGTAGCAGGGCGCCGACCGCCCCGCATTCGGCAAAGATCTCGAAGACGATTTGCTCCTCGCCCGGCCATGGGTAGGCGAAGACCAGATCGAAGTCGTCTGGATCGAGTTCGAGCCATTGGTAGGCGTCGACGCCATCGGTCCGTAGCCAGTTGATGTCTCGCTGTTCGGCCAGGTCGGCGTGGCAGTCCTCTGGCACAAAGCTGCCGCGGACGAATTCGACTTCGACCTCGTGGTCCTCGGCGATGCTCTCAGCAAGGTCGACCAAGTCGTCCTCGATTTCGATACCCACCGCATCCCAACCCAAGAGACTCGCCAGACAAGTGACGACGCCGGCGCCGCTTCCCCACTCCACAAACCGGTGGCCAGGGGCGAGGTTCAGTTCGTTGATCTGATCCAGGGCATGGTAGGCCGTGGCGAAGTCACTCGGTACGAAAGCAGCGATCGGCCGATCTCGCAGGTCGTGCTGCAGTCGTTCGATTCGCTCGTCGGCATCGTCAAGCAGGTCAATCACCCGGGCCGGCAAGATCTGGCTCGGCGGAGAAAGTTGCACAGGTTTTAGTCGCATGGCGTCGTCGCACGCTGCGCCCATCGGCAGCGGAGCATTCCCTTTCCATCGCCCGACAGATTCACTCCCCAGCCCCTGGCCGCCGACCCCCGGCCCCCATTAACCTACCACGCATACCCTACCACTGTTCGGCGCTCATCAACACACATTCGCTAGTTCCTGCCCCGGATTCTGCCATGCCTGAAGCACTCAATGTCGGTCTGGTCGGTTACAAGTTCATGGGCCGCGCCCATTCCAACGCCTATCTGTCGGTGGCGAAGTTCTTCGATACGAAGCTCACCCCAGTGATGAAGGCAGTGTGCGGCCGCAACGAAAGCGCCGTGCAGGAATTCGCCCAGCAGTGGGGCTGGGAGTCGATCGAAACCGACTGGCGAGAGTTAATCGCCCGCGACGACGTTCACTTGATCGACATCGGCTCGCCCGGCGACACGCATGCCGAGATCGCCATCGAAGCCGCCAAGGCGGGCAAGCACGTCTTTTGCGAAAAGCCGCTCGCCAATTCGCTAGAAGAGTGCAAGCGAATGATTGCCGCGGTTCGTTCGACGGGCGTCCGGCACATGGTCAACTTCAACTACCGCAAGTGCCCTGCCGTGGCGCTTGCGAAGCAGATGATCCGGGCGGGCGACCTTGGCGAGATTCGCCACGTGCGGGCAACCTACCTGCAGGACTGGTTGGTCGATCCCGAGTTCCCCATGAATTGGCGACTGCGGAAGCAGTCGGCCGGCAGTGGCGCCCACGGTGATCTGGGCGCCCATATTGTCGACTTGGCCCGCTTCTTGGTCGGCAACATCACGGAGGTCGTCGGCGAGATGAAGACCTTCGTTACCGAGCGTCCCGCCGAAGGCGACTCGAGTGGCTTGTCGGGTTCAGCCGGCAGTGGTGGCAAAGAGCAAGTCACGGTGGACGACTGCTCGCTCTTTCTTGCCCGCTTTGCCGATGGCGCCGTGGGCACGTTTGAAGCGACTCGCATGGCGCCGGGCCGGAAGAATTTCAATCGCCTAGAAATCAACGGCAGCAAGGGTTCGCTCGTTTGGTGCTTTGAGGATCTGAACTACCTCGACTACTACAACTGCGACGACCCGAGTCACGCTCAAGGCTTCCGTCGCATCCTGGCGACCGAAGGCGAGCACCCCTACGCCGGTGCCTGGTGGCCGCCGGGGCACATGCTGGGGTACGACCACACGTTTGTGAACGCCGTCGCTGACCTGGTGGAGGGCGTTGCCACTGGCGAAAACCCCAGCCCTTGTTTCCTAGCCGGCGCCAACTGCGTTTCTGTGCTGGAATCGGTCGAACGCAGCGTTGCGACCGGCAAATGGGAGTCGGTCGAGCAAGTGAATTGATTAGCTTGCGCCGGGGCGACTGTGGTAAAATCGAAAATATGCTCACGTCACCAGATATCCAGCGATTGGGAACCTTTGAGATTCCCACGCCAATCACTTCGCTCGAAACGTTTCATGCATGGGCGGAGTCGGACAGTTTTCCTGAGACGGGCAAGGTTACGTACGTTGACGGAAGGCTGATCTTCGACATGAGCCCCGAACGAACCGACTTGCATACGTCGCTCAAGACAGAAATTATCCGCGTACTGGGCAATTTGACGAGAGAGCAAGATCTCGGCCACTTCTATAGCGACGGTCTGCGTGTCATCAACAAGACGGCCGGGGTCTCGAACGAACCGGACGCTGCCTTTGCCAGTTGGGCTACGCTGGAGTCGGGCCGATTCGCGCCGCCCGAAGATCAGGGAGATCGTTTTATCGAACTCATCGGCACACCCGATTGGGTGTGCGAAGTGGTTAGCGACTCGTCAGAAGAGAAGGACACCAAGATCCTTCGCGACGCCTATTTCAAAGCAGGCATTCCCGAGTACTGGCTGATCGACGCCCGGGGCGAGGCGATCGACTTCAAGCTGCTGGTTGCCGGCGAGCAGGGATATTCTGAGGCGCCGGTCGACGCCGACGGGTGGCGCCAGTCGCCCGTCTTCGGCTGCGAGTTCCATCTCAGCCGCGAACGCGATCGCCTCGAACGTTGGCGATACACGCTGGCGAAGCGATAACGCTGACGCTGATCAATGTGCCGCCGGTCAATGGATGGTGCTCACTGTCGCTCGCGGCGCCGCTCGCCGCTAGCAAACCCCCCACACTGCGGTTGGACGGCGGGCTGCGTTTTGTTACGGTCCGCGTCCCACGACAACGGTCTTTGGTGCTAGCACCCTCTGCGGGGCAGTTGCTAGCGGTGGCGACAGGGACCGCCAGGCGGATTGGCTGCGAGAAACGACACCGACTATGCCTCACGGACTAACGGTCCTGATTCCCTGCAAGGATGAACGCCGGCACTTGCCCGGCGCGGTGGCGAGCGCGCAGGCAATCGCGGACGAGGTCTTAGTCGCCGATTCAGGTTCGACCGACGGCACGCTGCAACTGGCTCGCGAGTTGGGTTGCCGCGTCATCGAACGCGAGTATGTCACCAGTGGCGATTTCAAGAACTGGGCGATTCCCCAAGCGACCTACGATTGGGTGCTGATCGTCGACGCCGACGAACGGGTGAGCCCCAAGCTGGCCCGCGAAATCAAACAACGGTTGGCGAAACCCGCAACCGCCGACGGTTACTGGGTCCGCCGAGTGAATCAGTTCTTTGGCAAGCCGCTGCGATTTGGCTCTTGGCGACCGACTCGGCTGCTCCGATTCTTTCGCCGCGACTTCGGCCGTTACGTCGGCGACACCGACCACGCCGAGGTGAGCATTTCGACCGGCCGGGTGGGCAAGCTTCGCTCGCCGCTGCACCATTTGGCCATTTGGTCGTACGAGCGTTATCTGCCCAAACTCTACCGCTACGCCGACGTCCAGGCCCAGCTTTGGCATGGGCGTGGCCGGCGGACGAATATCTGGCAGCTCGTTTTCCGCGGACCGCTCCGTTTTGGGCAGGACTATGTCCTTCGCGGTGGCTTGTTCGACGGCGCCGCGGGGCTGCAGAGTGCCGTGCTGGTGGCCTATGGGTCGTACCTCAAGCAGGCTCGTTTGTGGGAACTCCAGCAACTCGCCGAGCAGAGGCAGCGGGAACAGCAGCAGACGCCGGCGCCGCCCAGCGCGACCCTCTCCGACAGCGCGGCGGCCGACAGCACCCCTTCCGGCAGCACGTCAATAACGCCGAACTCCGAGTCAATTGACACGGCGGCCTAAGCCTGCTGCGGTCTGCTCGCCGCTTGAAGCGAGCGGCCCAGCCTCTTAT
>JBCDCL010000356.1:0-4109 GCA_039182175.1 Planctomycetota bacterium | reverse complement strand
TACGCCAACGTCACAGGCGCCGGTCTCGAATCGATCGGCACATGGAACGACCAGAGTCTGGTGACGCTCAATCTGGCGTACGGCCAGTTCGCCTACCAGGCATGCAGCCCCCGCCAGCGTTTGCAAAGCTTGGCGTGGTCGACCGAGCTGCACTACACCGCCAACATTAGCGATGCCGACTCCGTATCGGGCGGCACGTTTGTCGTCGGCGACCCGGACGCCAATATCTCGCTGCTCAACGCCACCATCGGCGGCCACGCCCGCGTCGGACTCACAACGTTTACCGCCGGCTACGTCGTCCCGCTCACCAGCAACGACCGCGTGTTTGATGGCGAACTGCGTCTATTCGCTAACCAAGCGTTTTGAGACGTGGGCCGCATGGCGCCCCCGGTAGTCCGCTGAATCGCCCCTGCTAATCCCTGCATGGTATTCTGGAGGTAGCTCGCCCGATCTCAGGAGGCAGTTACGATGGCGCACCTGTCGCTGAACGCCATGATCAACGCGCCGGTGGATCAAGTCTTTGCGTTGGCAACCGACTTGTCGCGGGCGGCGGAGTATATCGACGGCATTGATCAGATCGAGATCCTGACCGAGGGGCCTATTGGCGTTGGGACCAAGTGGCGAGAAACGCGGACGATGTTTGGCAAGCAGGCCACCGAAACGCTCGATATCACTGGTTTCCAACCGCCCCTCGACGTCAACAGCCCGGCTAGCTACACCGCAGAATGCGAGTCGTGCGGCTGCCACTTTGTGTCGGAATTTCAGTTCCATCCAGCGGCTGAGGGAACACACGTCGAACTACAGCTAACGACGCGGCCGATTACCCTCTTCGCCAAACTTCTCTCGCCACTTACTGCACTGACGATGGGCGCCTGCAAGAAAGCGATGGAGCAAGATCTGGCGAACTTAAAGCGTGCGGCCGAGTCGGCATGACTCTCGCACCAGTGGCTACCGTACCGCTTGGTCGCCTGTCGTAGCGGTTGGAATTCGCGGCTGCGACGCGCTCGGCGCCGCCGTCGTGAGGGCCTCTTCAAGCGTGAACTTCATGTCGAGTTCGACGGTTGAATCCCCACCGATGCCGGCAGTGAATTCACCCGGCTCAACGACTAAGTTGCCCTCGTTGTCGCGGTAGGCGAGGTCTTTCGTGCTGAGCGTGAACTCAACTTCTTTCGACTGGCCGGCCGGGAGGCGAATCCGCTGGAAACCTTTCAGCTCGCGGACGGGTCGCACGCTACGGGCTACCTTGTCGCGAACGTAGAGCTGGACGACTTCGTCAGCGTCGACGGTTCCCGTGTTGGTGACCTTGGCCGACAGCGTAATCGTATCGTTGGGCTCGATCGTCTGGCGACTGACGGAACCGCTGGAGTAATCGAAGCTGGTGTAGGAGAGGCCAAATCCGAAGGGAAATTGCGGGCCCAGCTCTTCATCCAGATAGTGCGAGCGGTATTGGAACTCGCCGGGCAGGTCGTCTTCGCCAGAACCTACCAGCGGCCGGTAGTTGTCGGGGCTCGGCCGGCCGGTGTTGGGATGAGCATAGTAGATTGGCGTTTGGCCGACGCTTCGCGGGAACGTAACTGGCAGCTTGCCTGACGGCGAGGCGTCGCCAAACAGCAGGTCAGCAATCGCGGGGCCGGCCATCGTGCCCGGATGCCAGGCAAACATCACCGCCTCGCTCTGCTCGACTTGGTCGCCGATGCTCATCGGGCGACCGGCGAGAAATACCAACACAGTCGGCGTACCTGTCTCGGCCACGGCTTCGATCAACTCGGCCTGCACGCCCGGCATGTCGAGCGACACCCGGCAACGTGCCTCGCCGCTAAGCGTAGCGTCTTCGCCAACGAACAACAGCGCCACATCGGCCTGCGAAGCGACCTCTGCCGCCTTCTCGATCACCGAAGCGTCTTCGTCAAACGTGTTCTTGGCGCCGGGGGCATACATCACTTCGGCAACGCCATCGAGACGATCTCGAAGCGCGGCCAACGGCGTGACGCTGTCCTCTGCCTTGCCGTCCAGCGACCAGCAACCAAGCTGCTGCACGGGGGCGTCGGCCATTGGGCCAATCACGGCGACTTGTTTCAGCTTGGTTTCGTCCAGCGGCAGGATGTTGTCGTTCTTTAGCAGCACCACACTTTGCCGCACGGTTTCGCGAGCGGCCTCGAGGCTTGCCGGCCGGAGCAACATTCCAACAGGCTGTGGACTGCGACTCGCCAGCTCTACTTTGCAGCGAAGCACCCGCCGCACCGCATCGTCCAACCGCTCCGTGGAGAGCTGCCCGGCGTCGATGAGTTCCGCCAGGTGCTTTTCGTAGGCGAGCGTACACATATCCATGTCGACGCCCGCTTGAATCGAAAGCGCAGCGGCGTCGGCCGTATCACTGGCAAAGCCGTGGGCAACCATCTCGGTGATCGATCCCCAGTCGCTAACCACAAAGCCAGAGAAGCCCCAATCCCGCTTCAGCACATCCCGCAGCAGCGGCGTGTGGGCGGTGCCAGGCAAACCGTTGACTTCGCTAAAGGTGGTCATGAAGGTCCGGCAACCTGCATCGACGGTCGCTTTGAACGGCGGCAACGCAACGTTATGCAGGTCAGCCTGCGAAATGCTTACCCGGTTGTAGTCGCGGCCACCCTCGGCAAACCCGTACCCGACGAAGTGCTTGGCACAAGCCAGTACGCCGGTGATTTGGCCATTTTGTTCTTGCTGAAAGCCACGCACCATCGCGGCCGCCAGCTCACCGGCCAGCAGCGGATCTTCACCCAAAGTTTCTGCGATCCGTCCCCAACGGGCATCACGACTGATGTCGACCATTGGGGCAAAGGTCCAATCGATTCGCTCCGACTTGGCTTCGTCAGCCGCAATCCGGGCGCCCTCTTCGACGAGCGCAGGATTCCAAGTCGCCGCTTGGCCCAGGGGAATCGGAAACACTGTTCGCAGGCCATGAATCACATCGCGAGCGATTAGCAGCGGAATGCCTAGTCGCGATTCTTCACGAGCGATCCGCTGAGCTTCTTCAGCAACCGACCGCTTGCCCGGATAAAAGACCGAACCGATAAGCCCAGCTCGGATCCGCTGGGCTGTCTCTTCGGTCAGCTGATCGTCGCTCGGATAGATTTGCGTCAGCTGACCAATCTTCTCGGCCGTTGTCATTTGATCGATCAACCGATCGATCCGCTGGTCCAAGTCGCCGGCGATTAAGTCAAACCGCAGCGGCGGCGCCTCCTGCGTGTCGGCCGGCTGCGGCGCCACGACCGCAGGAGCAGTTGCTGCCGGAGCGTCGTAGCTGGGCCCCGTTGTTTGAGCGATGGCGAAGGGGCTCACACTACCAACAACCAAGACGATCAAAACGGTTGCAAGCCGACGCGTATTCATGGTGAGAACCGAGGAAGGAATTCGAGGGGAGACGATTGGTAGGCGCTACTTAATGGCGGCAACGGGCGTTGCGGCACGCGGTTGGTAGGCAGCATTCGCCGTACTACGTCCATGATAGTCACCCGCCGCTGCCTGCGGCAAAGTCGACGCCAGCGAGACATCATCAATATAGACCGATCCGGCCGCGGCGCTCGGTTGGCAGAAAATGACCGATAGCCGTGCTTCTACGGCGCCGGCGGGTACCGCCGCCGAGAATGTCTGCTCTTGCCAGGCGTTCTCCCGCGAGTCGCCGTTGGCAACCACTTTCTCTTGCTCGCTAATCATCTGGCCGCTGCCATACTTGCCACCGAACTCATGGTAGAATTCGATCTTCAACACCGCACGATTGTCGGAGCCGGCGATACTGTCCTCGGCTCGAGTGCATGCCATCAGCGAAGCATTGACGGTTGCTCCTGGCTGGACGGTGATGCCTTGCGACACGCCCGAGTAGCTAGTCCGCGAGGAATCGAAAACGCCGAACAGCTTGAGAGCATGTTTACCGTTAGCGACGGCTTCACTGGCTAGGCGGATGTTAGGATTCCCTGCGATCTTGTCGCCAACTACCGACCAACCAGCGAGCACGCCGCCACCCTCCTCAAAACCACCATTGTGGAAAGTCGCTGCGTGCGCGTCAGCGTCGCGCTCGTAGACACGCACCCAGTCAACATGCATCTGCTGCGGCAAGACGGTCGTCTCGTCCGGAT
>JBCDCL010000355.1:0-4112 GCA_039182175.1 Planctomycetota bacterium | reverse complement strand
TCGCCACGCTTGGCGGCCCTGACGATGGCTTGCATGATTTGGCGAATCTGCCCCGACTGCGAGGTAAGTCGTCTCGCTTTGGTACGCGCAACAAATCGCGAGGAAGAGGGATCGTATGGCATCGCCTTGGCGAGCGTGCTGTACACCTGAGCCAACCGCCGCCGAGTCCCGTCGGATAGATCGCTAAAGCGATCGACACCCCGCCGCTGCATCTCTTCGGCCACCATGCTGATGATCAGCGTATTGACCGCGTCGAAGCGGACATCGAAGCCACGCACCCGAGCCTGCCGATCGCCAAGCACGGGTCGCATAACGCTGTCCCGCTCGGGGCTGTGCGTGGCGCCGAGAAAGTGCCCCAGCTCGTGCAGCAAGAGTTCCAGACGTTCTTGCTCGCTAACGTGCCGCGACCACTCCCGAATCATGATGTGTCGGGCCATTGGTCCTCGGGTTCCGCCGAGGTGAATCCGGCCGCGTGGAACTTCGTACTGGCTTGTAAAGCCGATTGCTAGACGCGCGGGCGATGGGTCGATCTGCTTTTCGAACTCTCGGAGCGACTTGTCGAAGTCGGTGGTCGAATTGTTCGAGTTCCAAGTGCTGACACCGACTACGCGGAGGGCGACGCCTGCGTGTTTGGTGAGCAATCGCGACGCCTTCGCCGCCCGATCGCGAAGCTTCTTCTCCCATAGAATCGGCCGCGTCGGCTCATCGTCGTCGACCAGGAGCATGACATCGATGACAAATGACTCGTCGGGCTCGGGCGTCGGTGGGAGTGGCCGGCCCTTGGCGGTCGATTCGTCGTCACCCAGACCGATACGATGCATGCTGAGTCGCCCATCGCGAGCTACGCCGAAGTAGTAAGCCGAGTTGGCGTCGAGAACGTACGCGGCTCGCTCGGCGCCGGAGTCAAACGCCACTTGCAATGGCTCGTCGCTGCGAATCGGCCGGACTTCGCCACTCGCTAGTCGCAGTAGATAGGGCGCCTGCGACTCGGGGCTGATTTGCACCTGAACCGTTTGCCGAGTCCGATTGGTCAGCACAAAAACATCAGCCCCACAATGTGGAGCGATGAGCAAGACGAAAAGAACGCTTGCTAGCAATAAGCGAAAGGCGGCGGCGGACGTGTAAGTTACTGGCATACAACCCATTGTAGCCGCTAACTTCGACTAGACGGCGATCGACTGCAAACTGCATTTGGCTGCCGTGCGTTGTTCAACTTTCTGCGGCCAGCAGAGCCTGCAATTCTTGCATGGCGAGCAGGTCCCGCTCCTGCTGACTCCGTGCGAAAATTGCCTGCAGATTGGTCAGCATCCGGTTGAGCCATGCCTGGGGCGTCGCCACTGGCAGCGGGTCGACGCCCAGCGGCAGCGGCTGGCCTATGGTCGCCTCGATCCGGGCGACCGCTTCATCGAGACTTAGCAGGGCGCCACTGTGAAAAGGATCGACGTATTGCGTTTGCTCGCCGAGTGCTTCGCGAGACCGAACCGCCGCCAAGAAATGCCCCGGCGCGTTAATGCCTTCGACCCGCAAGCCGAGCGGCGCGGCGACCGCTCGATAGACCAGCACCAGCGTGATCGGAATGCCACGCCGGCTCTCCAGCACTCGCGGCACATAGCTGTTCGCGGGCTCGTAGTACTTTTCTGCAGCGGCGCCGCGAAAGCCAATCACGTCGAATAGCACGTCGTGCAGGTGCGCAACGGCGGCCTCTTGGCTGTCCGACTTTAGGCGACGCTGTACCACATGGCTGAGTCGCTCGACCGTGCTGACCACCGCGTCGATGTCGTGCTCCGGCTCCGCATGAAGCGATATCGCCGTCGTGGTGCGGAGTAAACCAACAGGCGAGTCGGCGCCCGGAAGTTCGCGGCGGAATGCCTCGAAGGCAGCCGGGCGGCAGTACGCAGGAGTAGCCAGGGACATTCGCGAAGAAACAAGACGCCGTAGGAGAGTTGAAACCAACTCTTTGCAGTCTGGTGCCTTTCTTCGCTGGCGACAAGCGATTGCGATTACACGCGGCGCCGACCGCGTACCCAAACCGGCAGCAGCGACGCGACCAGCACCACTGCCATCGGCTCTGGTACGCCTGCCGTCAGCCCCGCAGACACGGCAGCGACGTAGGCGTCTCGCCAGATCGTGTAGTCGGCGAGGTCGACTTTGCCATCGCCATTGCCGTCGGCCGCAAGATTGCTTTCCGAGCCGTAGGAGTTCTTCCATGCTAGGTAGTCTTGGGCGTCGACAAGACCGTCGCCGTTGTAGTCGCCAGCGACGGTGGCCAGCAGGAGGCGGACGAACTCACTAGCGTCGAGATTGCCATTGGCGTCGACCGACGCCGGCAATTGCAACGTGTAAAGCAGCTGGCCGCCATCGGCCGAGTCGAAGGCGCCGACCGCGAGGTAAATTTCGTCGGGCAGTTCGCCGCCAAACTGAGCGGCGAGGTCGATCACCCCTTCAAGCACGCCACCGTTAGCGCCGGTGGCAGCCTCGCCGCTTATAGCCTCAAACCAGCCCTCGTAGTCGTTATCGTTTTCGTCTGCGAGGAAGGCATCCCAAGCGGCCACTTGGCCCGACTTACCCCAGTTGGCGTCGGTCAGCTCGCCCGGCTCTGCAGCGATGTAGAGGAAGATATCGGCGCCTTCGCCCGCGTCGTTGGTGGCGACATAGAGCTGGTCGCCATCGACCTTAACCCATAAGCCTCGCGATTCGTCTCCGGCAAGCAACTCGGCAACTTGGTCGAGTTGGCCATCCATGACGAAATCGATGCCAGGCTCGCCGGGATCACCACCCACGACGGCAAAGTGCCAATCGCTGCCATCGTTGTTGTCCCAAACATTGGCGCCATTATTGAAAACCAGGTCGAGCTGCTCTGCGGCGTTTGAAACAGGCAGCGTTAGCTCCCACAGCTCGCTGGTCGCATTCCAGGTCAGTGGCGAGTCGGTCGGATTGACGATTTCCCAGTCGTTAAAGCCAACGTGAGCGTAGACGCTCGCCGCGTCTGCTAGCGGACCGCCCGCCGGGTTGTAGGTGATCGACACACTCTCACCGGCGGTGGGCGTCTCCGGCGTCAGCATTACGCGGTCGACACCCGGCGTAATCACCGACGACCCGACGTAGACATGCTGAATGTCGGTCTGCTCAATATTGCCGTTCAGGTCGATCGCTTCCACGTAGTAGTCGACCAGCGAATCCTCAATGCCCTCGATCATCGCCCCGTATCGCAAGGCTCGATAGGTCGGCGTCAGAATTCCAGGCGGAGGAGCAATGTCGGACGATAGCATGTCGATCGCAATCCAATCGCCCACCTCGTCGCCGCCGGCGTAGGTCTCGTTTTGAATCGAGTCGAGCGGGTTCGTGCCGTCGCCATCGACGCGATACTTAAGCTGCACGCTTTGCAAGCCGCTGACGTCGTAGGCGTAGGTCCATACTTCAAAGTCGCTGGGCTGCGTCGAACCAAATTCATCGCCGCCAGGGTTGTATGCCTCACGCTGTGGCAAGAAGACCGTGGGCGCCGTGCTCTCCACGCCACCGTAGCTATTGATTAC
Source organism: Planctomycetota bacterium (assembly GCA_039182175.1). Taxonomy (GTDB): domain Bacteria; phylum Planctomycetota; class Planctomycetia; order Pirellulales; family Lacipirellulaceae; genus JBCCQL01. Next base: position 579 of record JBCDCL010000355.1, on the reverse strand, counting down.
CGTGTCCGCGTGCGACACCGCTTGATTCGAGCCGAGCGTTACGTTGCTATCCCAAACTTCGGTGCCGTCCCAATACCAATGGTCCGACGCCTCGGCTTGCAGCAGCGTGTGCCACGCACGTTCGGTCGAGGTGCCGACGCCGTTGATGATGTTGTCCAGATTCGTAGCGGGGGCGATGTCGTCGGCCGTGAAGACGCGGTTCTTCGCCGCAGTGAGCACTGCCCAACTATTACGGTCGGGGCTCCAGCCTGTGTTGGGGTCGGGATCGCCGAGCCACTTCTTGAATTCAGGATCGCCATTGTCGGCGCCGGCCCAACTGCCGCTCTCGATATGCACCACTTCATTGGGATCGACCGGGAAGCGATCGAGGTAATCCTGCACGGTGGTGACATCGTAGTTGGGATTGTTCGACGCCCAATTGACCATGTTGTTGAAGTTGCCGTGGTAGTACGCCTCGCTGCCGCCGCCAAAGTTATCGCCATCGTGGTGCAGCATGACGAACATCGGATGGTCCGGGTCGGTGTTGAATTGGCGGTACTGCTCCATCACCTGTTCGTACTGCAAAGCGCCAAAACCGCC
>JBCDCL010000354.1:0-4113 GCA_039182175.1 Planctomycetota bacterium | reverse complement strand
GAGAAGCGAGGCGGCAACCTCGCCGCACCGCTGCCTAAGAACGACGTCGGACAGTGCGGCTACCTCAACGAAGTTACCGAGGCCGAGCTTCGACTAGCGCTGGCCGACTACAAGAAGGTCTGTCGAAATTTCCCCCGGCAGGGCCGTGGTATTGAACCGCTATGCTCAGATGTCGGTCTCGAGAATCCAGGCACCGTGGGATGCGCGGTCGCGACAGCTTGAGCCGGCTGTGGCGACCAGTGATGACGATGCGTCTACTCTCACGAGTCGTCCCATCGCCATTCCCTCGGGAACAACGCATGGTTGCGTTTGCCTCACTTTTCGCCACTCCTATCAAACCTTAAAAGTGCGGCTTCGATGACGTATCTTTCGACGCACGTAGACCGGCTTTACGGGTTGGTTGACCACCCAAAGTCGCGGCTGTGGTTGGACCGGGTTTTCGTCACGCTCGCAGCGGTCGGATTCCTTGCACATGTGGCGGTCATTGCCGTCTCGCGGAATCTGCCCGATCTCGCGGAAAGGCTGTTTGGCGGGCTTGATCGCAACTACTTGCATGCGGTCTACACGCCATTCAGCTTCATCCTATTTTACGAAGTCTTACTGCTCGTACTCGCGATTCCGCGTTCTCATACGAGTTCTATCGCAAAGCAGTACCAGATCGTTTCGCTCATTGTGATACGTCGCGTCTTTAAGGACCTCGGCGGCTTCAGCGATCTCGACGCCTGGGTCAATCAGCCAGATGTAAGCCGTGCGCTGTTGCTCGATATGGTCACCGCCGTCGCGATGTTTGTGGCGACAACCGCTTTTGAGCGTGTCAGCCGGCTCGCGAGCAAAGGCGCCGATCCACCAGATCTTGCCGGCTTTGTCACGCTGAAACGGGCGATCGCCCTTCTATTAGGCGTCGTGCTGATTGCGCTCGCCGGTTGGAGCGCCGCGCTATGGTGCAGCGGCGTCTGGACCGCTCCCAGTTCCGTCGAAGGGACGCTCGTCGAGCTCGATCTCTACTTCTTCCCAGAGTTCTTCGAGCTGATGATCTTCACCGACGTGTTTTTGCTGATCGTCTCGATCGCCTTTTACGACCGTTATGAGCTGGTATTTCGAAACGCCGGCTTTGTGATCTCGACCGTCCTGCTTCGTGCATCGTTAACCTCGCCGCCGCCGTATAACAACGGCCTCGGACTTCTAGCGATGGCGTATGGGGTGGCTGTGCTTGCTGTGTTTGTCTGGCACAGCCGTGCAGCGACGCTACGTGCCGAAGCCGAGAAGGAGTCGCCCAGCGACTGATGAGGCAATTCCTCCCGCCGGCCACAGTCGGAAGAAAGTTGGCCCAATCTTTTTTCGGAGCGACTTTTAGAAAGCGGCCAATTTGGTTTTTTAGCCGCTGAAGCGCGTGTTTGCCGCTCCCGTCGACCAACGCGTCACGACTTACGTCAATGCGAAGCCGATTTTGCCTGCAGGTTGCAAAGCGCCGATTGTCGTTCTACCACGCCAAACGCGAAATTTCTGCAATCGCTTTTGAGGGCATTTGTTGGGCCAACGAGATTTATTTTTGGCCGCGCCTGCGGAGCGTTAAGCACGCCACATGGCTACGCATGACCACCTGGATCGAGCGGCAACGCGACGCTAAGCAGTATTTGCTGTTCGCCTGTATTCAGTAGTCGTCGGCTCGCTTCGGCGAGCTTTCTTCAGAAACGAACAGAATAGGCAATCTGCCTCTCTCGCCCCTTCGTATCTCTTACGTGGCAAATGTGGATCGCTATCGATTCAGCCGCTAATCAACCGATTTTGCGGCATGCCTTTCCAAACCTCCCGGTCAATTCCTCCCTGAATGTGCTCCATGAAAACGCTGAAAATGCTCTCGATTGCCGCTGTTATCACAACTTTCGTTCTGGCCGCCACCGTCTCGGCAGGCACGGTCGTCGCGCCAGCGGGATTCGCAACGACCGACGCAACGTTTGCCGCCGATAGCCCTCTTGGCGATCCGGATGCTGGCTCGCGATATCAACAGATTTACGACGCCAGCCTGTTTGGCCAGCTGCCGATCGTCATTTCAGAAATCCAGTTTCGCGCTGCGAGCCCAGAGAACGCCTTTCGGCCCAACTCGGTATCGGTGTCGGATTCGCGTATCTCTCTTTCGACCACAATGGTCACTTCTGATCCAGGCGCCACGGCAGCGGGAAATTTTAGCGCCGCGTTTGACGCCAACGTGGGCGTGGATGAGCTAATCGTCTTTGACGGTCCGCTAACACTCGATCGCGGAGGCTCCAATCCTAGCGGACCTCAACCGTTTTCTTATGGCTTCGCATTGGAAACTCCCTTTATTTACAACCCGCAGCTCGGCAACTTGCTGCTGGATGTGCAGGTGCCCACGGGCGCCACCGTTGCGCTCGGTCCCGGGTTCGGGGCTCTTGAAGACTTCGACGCCAGCACCGCGTCTGGCGATGGTACGGCGTCTGTCCGAGGCTCGGTAGGGAGCACCGTTGGCGCCGCAGGGCAAACTGGCCTAGTGACTCAGTTTACGTTCCAGCCGGTGCCCGAACCGGCATCGGCATTGCTGTTGTTGACGACTTCGCTCGCAGCAATCATGCGTCGACGATGAGCAACGGGATGCGTCGACAAACCAGCGATTAGGGTTGCTCTATGAGTACGAGTAAGGAGCGCCAACACGAGTCGTCGCGTTCAACTTCCGCTGGAGGGTTTGCCACCATTTGTAATTGGCAAGAAACCGGCCTACTTGCCCGAACTATTGCTGTGGTGGGAGCACGGGCAACTGGCTGGCTAGAAATCGATGTCGGGGCGTAGCTCGACGCCGTACTTTGGCGACGTGGCGATGAGCCGGGCCTTCTCGGCTGCGTCGACTGGCGGGGCCGGCTGGCCGGGCAGGGCGGGCTTGCCGGCTTCGGCGATGAAACGGTCGAAGCCGGCTGGCGTGACAATGGCCAGCATTTCGGCTGGGCTAGCGGTTCGATTTTTGAAGCAGTGGGGTATGTTTTCTGGCAGGACGGCGACGTCGTCGGGATGCCCGGTGGTGATAGCGCCGTCGGCGTAGAGTTCGACTTCGCCTGTCAACACGACGAACGCTTCAAAGTCGCGGGTATGCACGTGCGGCACCGGACCGCCGCCGGGGGGGATGTCGAAGTGAACCACGGCCAACTGCTCCTCAGTCTGATCCCCGGGCAAGAGCACGGTGTAGGTATCACCGGCCAACCAGTACGCAGCGCCTTCTCTCGATCGGCAGACAACCACGTCCACTTCCGTGACGGCTTCGAAACCGGGCGGCCGGTAGCTGCCGTCGTAGGCATCCATGATCTCGACGCCGTAGTCTGCAAAGACTTTTTTGATCGTGGCCGGGTCGGCACCCGACGCTTCGACAAACGCCCTCTCCAAGGCGCCACCTGCAAGCAGTGTGAGTACCTTTGCCGGAGTCTCCGAAACGACACGCAACTGGTGGGGCAGACCGGCAGGAAGGTAGACGAGGTCTCCGGTCGCCAGCATTACGGACTCTGCGCCGAAGGAGACCTCGACCTCCCCGTCGATTACGTAGAAGCACTCCACCTCACGCGTATGCACGTGCGGCGGATTGCCCGAGCCGGCAGCGAGCGACGATAGCTGCGCCGATAGCCGCCCGTCCGTATCGGCCGACCGGATTGGCAAGCGGATCGTAGTGCCCAGCCAGTCGATCGTCTTGGAATCGGCCGGCGTGTCGAGACGGATACCCATGTTGCCGCTCACATCTTCGAAGCGATCGACTTCGCCTTTTCCGTGACTTCAGCAGCCGTGTCGGCGACGTCGTCGGGCGCGCCGAGCGTCGGCTCGAAGACGATCGGGTGGATGTCGGTGAAACCAAGAAAGCCGAGCATCTGTTCGACGTACGGCTTTTGGTGGTCCATCCCCGAGCCTTCGCCACCGTACTCGCCACCGCGGGCATACACGACAGCCACCGGCTTGCCCGTGACCAGACCGCTGTATCCGCTCTCCGGATCGAACGAAAACGTCTGCCCCGGTTGGGCGATCACATCAATGTAGTGCTTCAGCTTATAGGGGATGCCAAAGTTCCACATAGGAACACTGATCAGATACTTGTCCGCAGACTTGAACTCGTCACAGGCGTCG
>JBCDCL010000353.1:0-4121 GCA_039182175.1 Planctomycetota bacterium | reverse complement strand
GGCCGGTGGTTTGCTCGCGGACTTCGGCCTTGCGGCTGCGGAGGCGGCTCATCGTTTCGGCCTGCTTTGTTTGCGGCTGGCGGCGGAGGATTGTGGTGGTGAGCCATGCCCACGCGGGCGCCATCCACTCGACGCCAATTTGCACACGTCGGACGAAAACATCCGCCAGGAAGACGCAGCTACCGACCAGCACCAGGAGCGGCCAGATGTCTTGGCTGGCGATCGCCGGCGGCAGGTCACGCCGGTAAGGATCGATCGCGAGCAGCGGCTCGGGAAGCTGCCCCTCGGCGGGGAAAGTGACGCCGGCTTCATCATCAATCACTTTGCCCGGCTTGCCACGTTTGGGCGTCAGTTCGGCGATCGACTCGAGCAGCGGGCGATTGGTTCGGCGATCGCGGAACTCGTCGCTGTAGCCAACATTCACACCCGTACGAATCACCGCCTGCCCGCCGCCCGGATTGATCGAAAGGAGGTAACTGCCGGCGTCGGGCGAATCGAACTCGGCAACGTAGCGGCCGGGCGCCGTTTGTTCGAAGAGCAGCGGCGTCGATTCTAGGCCGGGCGTCACCGAGGCGCCGGTCATCGAGCGGGCGTTTATGAACTCGTCGTCTTTATCGAGGGCATCGACGATCACCCGCGTCCGGCCATCGCGTGTTTCGGTCGCGACGGTGTAGCCGGCGGTGTCGCCCGTGGGCCGCATCGACCAACGAACAAGTTGGCTGAAGAAGCGGTCGTAGTGCTCCCAGCCAGTCCAGTCGTTCGCCCAGCGATGGCCTGCATCGGTGGTAAACGCGGCCGTCTTGCCCAGGCCGTAGTTCCACGTGGCAAGCACCGTCGAGTTCTTGGCGTTGGGCGGCTCCGGCGAACGGAGCACCACGTCGACCAAAGAACTCTCTTTGACCGACGTTTGGACGAAGCCAGAGATCGGTGGCAGACTTGCCGGCACGCCGGTGAGGATCTCGTGGTCAATCTGCACCTGCGGCGCCAGCGGCGGACTTAGTTCACGCACCACTGGCTGAGCGACACGACGGGCTTCACGTTGGTAAATTCGCGGCAAGGCCTTGGCATTCTTCACCACGTAAAACTTGCCGCCCGTTTGGCTGGCGATTGACTGCATCATGTTCAAATCGCCATGCCCGCCCAGGGCGCCAACGGCGACCGTTGTGATGCGAATTTTTTGCTGTTGAAAGAGCTTCATCGTCGCGGGCGTTGGTCGCGAGGGGTCGCCGTCGGAAATGATGATGCAGTGTTTGATCGCTGGCGTCGGATTCTTGAGCTTGCGCATCGAGCCAGCGATTAGCTTCATCGCGGGATCGAATTGGGGCATGTCACCGACCGTGAGGCGGTCGACGCCGGCCATCATCTTGGCGCGATTCGGCCCCACGGGCAGCATCCCGCCTGCCGAGCGACCCCACAGCCACTGGTCGGTGCCACTCCATTGGATCAGGCCGCAGTAGTCGCGGGGTCCAAGGGCTTTGATGGCTTCGCGAGCGATCACCTTCTGCCAATAGTTACCCTGTGGAAATTCGCTGGCGTGCATCATCAGTGCCAGCGCGCCAACGGGCGTGACCTTAGCTGCCTTGATGCGGAAGTCGACCGGCATCGCTTTCTCGAGCTCGGTGTCGGCCCAGTCGCCGGCACCAAAGCTGCGATCACCGCCAAGCATGATAAGCCCACAGCCAAGCTCCTCGGTGTTGCGAACGAGCATGTCGATCTGTGCATCGGAAAAACCGTCAAGCCGATCGGTGTCGACCCCGCCGCTCAGGCCACCAAAGCCGCTCGACCGAGGGACATTAGCAAGCACCACGGTGTCGAAGTTCTGCAGCTCTTGCAGCGAAGAGAAGAGCCGATTGCTGGGCTGCACCGCAACTTGCAGGCCTTCGCCGCGGAGCGTTTCAACCAGATTGGCGAACTCGCCAGGATGCTCGAAGTCCTCAATCAGCAAGACTTGGCCTTTACCACGCACATAGGTAAAGCCACTCGCCGAGTTGTTGCGTGCCGTGCCATCGGCTTCGGGCCCTGCCGGGAAAAACTGAGCCTCGTATGTGTAGCTGCTCGGCTGGTCGATCGTCTCGGTGATCGTGAAGACACGCTTGCCGACCGGCAGCTCGACCGGCGCCTCCGACAGCACGACCTCACGCCCGGCGCCATCCTGGTCGGTCCAGGTACGCTTGATGCGGAGCGTGCCACGCACCGGCGTGTCGGCGCCCGCGGCACCCGCGGCCGGTTGGTGTTCGACCACAACCCGCAGCTCAAACGGCTGGCCACGCCGGGCTTCGGCAGGCACCGCGACTTTGTCGACGCTGACCTCGGCTTGCGGAGCAATTGGCACCGGGAGCACGTCGATGCTGACGCCACTCTCGGCCATTGCCCGAGCCTGCCGCAGGCTGTTGCCCAGGTTTTCATTGCCGTCGGTAACGACCACCACTCGCTTAGCCGCATCAGGAGGAAAGAGCGACATCGCCCGCTCCAGGGCTGCTTCTAAGTTGGTGTACTCCTCGTTGAGTTGGCTTTCTACCTTGGCGAGTTCGTAGCTGAAGTCGACCGGCGGCAATTCGACCTGGGCATCCTGTCCAAAGACGATCACTCCGACGCGGTCTTCTTTGTCGTCCCGCCGGTGCTCACGCACCGTGGCATTGACGTACCGCACCATCGCCGCCCGGTGTTGCTCTGGGATGCTATACGACTGGTCGAGCAAATAGATGACCGTTAGCCGATCGTTTTTCCGCTGCAACTGCATCTCGGCGAGGGCACACACCAACAGTGCGAATACCGCCGTCCGCAAAGCGAGGGCCACTAACCGCCGCCACGAACCAAGCCCTGACAGACTGCGATAACTCCACACCCAAAGCACCGGCAGCAGCAAGAGCAGCAGTAGCCAGTAAGGACGATCGACGGCGAGGGAATAATCGAGCAAGAGAAAAGTTAGAGGATAGAAGTGAGATGCTAGAGGCGAGAGCAAAGAAAGCGTGGATTCATGCCACTAAACAGATGGTCGCTTAGAAACTACTCATTGTTAATCCGCGATTCCCTGACCTCTGACCCCCGACCCCTCAACTCTGACCCCTACACCCTCACGCGCTGTACGCGATGGTTATACGTGTCCAGCACATGTAATCGCCCGCGGCTGTCGAGCACCAGCGACCACGGGTTGTGCAGTTCGCCTGGGCCGCGGCCTTGGCGGCCCCAGCAGCCAAGCGACTCGCCCGACTGCGTAAACCGCTGCACGCGATGGTTGCCGTACTCGCAGAGGTAAACCACGCCTTCGGGGTCCATGGCGATGTCGTAAGGATAACTTAATTCGCCCGGCGCCGTCCCTTCGCTTCCCCACAGAAAGAGAAGTTCGCCCTGGGTGTCGAAGACTTGCAGGCGGTGGTTGCAGGCGTCGCATACCCAGATGCGGTCTTCGCGATCAATCAAGATATTCTGTGGCCGATTAAACTCGCCTGGCAGATCGCCGTATTGGCCCCATTCGAGCAGGTACTCTCCATCGGGCGAGAACTTTTGAATGCGGTCGTAGCCCCCGTACTCGGAGACATAGAGGGCGCCAGTTGAATCGCGGGCGGCATCGGTCACCAGGCCGAATTCTCCCGGGCCGTGACCGTTGACGCCACCTAGCGTCGCTTCGTCGACGATCTCGCCGTCGAGTGTGTATTGCACAACGCGGTAATAGTGCGTGTCGGCAACGAGCAGGCGATCGCCTTCGACCGAGATTCCTGTCGGCTTGCCCTGCGCGTACGCAGGCATTCGCCAAGCCTGAAGGAACTTCCCCGCGGCGGTAAAGACATGGATACGTGCTAGAAAGTCGACAATATAGAGGCGGTCTTGATCGTCTATGGCCATCGCCCGCGGCCGCTGAAATCGCCCACCCACGATGCCCCGCCGCCCCCAAACCTCATCCAGCTGGCCAAACTGATTAGGATCGCCGCCGCAACCGGAGAGCGTCGCGGTAGTCGTTGCGAGAGCCCAGCTACAGAACGTGCGGCGATTGACGCGTGCAGGTTGTTGGCGTTCGCTAGAAGATATGAGCGGCACTCTAGGCAGGACTGATTCTGTGGAAGCTTGTTGTTTGTGTTGCTTTTGGCGCCCAGACTCTGCAGGCATTTGAGTGTTCTCGATCC
>JBCDCL010000352.1:0-4136 GCA_039182175.1 Planctomycetota bacterium | reverse complement strand
GTCAGAAGATGCGGCCGAGAAACGGAGGTGCGAACACTGCTTCTATCATAAACGCCGGCTGCCGTTTACTGCTGCATGTCACGCTGGGCTTCGGCCAACAGCACCTGCATTCGCCCCGCCGCGTCGAGCGCATTCTTTACAATCGGTAGGATCGGTTCGATCCGCTCTTCGTAAAACCGCTCGCGGACGGCATCGCTCCACTGGTCGCCCGACTCTTCCCAAACCCGGAGCAGTTCTTCCAGCCCATGGCGAATCCGCCCGGTGCCGGTGTAGAGGTCGAGCGGCTTCATGGCGAACCCTCCGCAGATGACGCAGGCGAATCGGCATCAGCGGTCGTGTCCGTAACCGATTCGTCAGAGGGCTCTTCGATTGTTCCCGCACTGGTCGAGGCGGCCGAAGAACCTGCCTTGGACTGTATGCCGGCATACTCTTCGAGCGTTGCCAGCAAACGCCCGAGCGCCGCGGCGGCGGCCGGCGTGTCGCTTTCGATCACCTCGCGAAGCCGAGCGGTGCGTCCCTCGTACGTATGCATTTCGTGGCTGATTTCGCGGATCCAGTGCTTTAGCTTTTCTTGCTTGCCGCGACAGTAATCGAGCTTTGCTTCTGCCTTCTTGAGCAACGCTCGCTCTTCGGTGCAGGAGGGCCGATCGTTGACGCCGACGGGGTACATCAGGCATCGCTGCAAATCTTGCTTCGCTTTTTGCACCTCGTCGTGGGCGAGCCGAACTTGCTCTTTCCAAAAGCCGGGGCGATCGTGCTGCAGCCATTCCATGAACCGCCGCATCTCGATATCGCACTCAACCAGCCCTTCCTCCGCCTGCTTGCCAAACCCCAACAGCGCAGCCCGCACCGCCTGTATCGCATCGAACGATTTGACATCGGCTTGATCAGGCATGAGTGGCTGGTGATTGGTAGCTGGTGATTAGTGACCGGTGACTGGTGACCGGTGACACAGAATCAACGTTTCCAATCACCAATCATCTCTTCGTCATCGCTGCTGGAGGTACTCTTCGATTCGCTCTGCTTTGCGGACCAAGAACGGAGCGTGTTCATTGGTTGACTCGACGTAGCGGGCAATCGCTTTCATTTGGTGCTCGAAGTCTTCGACGAACTTCTTATGCTCCTGGTCTCGCCAGGTCGCGCTGAGGGCGTGCAACTGTGCGGCGAGCGATGTCATCCGCTCTTCTAGCTCGCTATTGAACTTCCGCAGATTGGCGGCAAAGCGGCGGAGATCGTTGGGATCGACAATGGCTTGCGACATAGCAGACGCCTGCAGAAGAAAGTTCGCGAACAAGTTCGCCCAGCCACAGCGTACGAGCCGATGGCCGAGGGCACGCCAGAAGTATACGCCATAAGCGGGGGCGCGGCCTGGGATCGTCGGACCGAATCAACCCTGGGCGGCGGCTTGCTGCACGCCGGCGCCCGTGGCGGAGAACTCGACACGCTCGCCGGTGTCGCCCTGCTGAATCGCCCGCCACGCCTTCTCGAGCACTTCCACCGTGTAGCGGATTTGCTCTTCGGTGTGGCTGGACGTCATGAAGAACCGCAGCCGGGCCGCTGCTTCTTCGACCGCCGGATACATGATCGGCTGGACGTTGATGCCCTCAGCAAAAAGTGCCTGCGACAACGCCAAGGCATGCAGCGAATTGCCCGTGATGATCGGCACGATTGGCGTGCCATCGCTCATACCCGTATTGAGGCCGGCTTCTTTGGCGAGTTGCAAGAAGAGCTGCGAATTCTCGCGGAGCTTGGCAATTCGTTCGGGCTCGGCTTCTAGCAGTTCAATCGACGCTAGTGCCGCGCCCGCATTCGGTGGCGAAAGACCGACGCTATAAACAAATCCGGGCGCCGTGTACTTAAGATACTTCACCATCTCGCTGCAAGCTGCGATGTAACCGCCGCAACTGCCGAACGACTTGCTGAGCGTACCCATCCAAATGTCGACATCACGAGCGGGAAAGCCGTAGTGCTCGCTCATGCCACGGCCCGTCTTACCCATCGTGCCGATCGAGTGAGCCTCGTCGACCATCAGGTAAGCCTTGTGCTTTTGCTTGAGTTCGATGAACTCGGGCACCGGCGAGTAGTCCCCGTCCATGCTATAGACGCCCTCGACAACAATCAGCACCCGGCGGTGCTCGCTGCGATAACGCTCCAGCAGCGCGGCACAAGCTTTGTAGTCATTGTGGGGAAATGCCCGACGCATCGCGCCCGACAGCCGGCAACCTTGCACGATGCTGTTGTGCGAAAGGGCATCGTGAAGAATCAAGTCGCCTGGGCCGAACAAGTGGCCGATGACTGTTTCATTGGTCGCATGGCCGCCAACCAGGACGATGGCGTCCTCGGCGCCAATGAAGTCGGCAATCGAACGCTCCAGGCGACGATGCAGCGTCTTTTCACCCGACACGACGCGGCTTGCAGAGACGCTAGTGCCAAACTGATCGATCGCTTGCTGGGCGGCGGACTCAATGGCGGGATCGCCCGACATGCCCAGATAGTTGTAGCTGCACCAATTGATGTATTCACGCCCGCCAATCGTGGTGCGATCGTTGGTGACGCCTTCGTGCTGGGTGAAGTAGGGATTCTTGATCCCCATCCGCTCGGCCAGCTCAAAGTTTTCGCGGAGCTTGGTGTATTCCTTCGACTCTGAAAACACATAATCGGCCGGCGTGATTTTCCGTGGCCCGGAAGCCTTGCCACCAACGCCGAGTAGGTTCGCCTCCACGGCGTCCACCACGTCGCGGCAAGTCTCCATCGCGAGGATTGCTTCCTCAGGGAATCGCCCGCCGAAGTGGTCCTCCAGTGCTGCAACGATTTCCATCCGCTCGAGCGAATCGAGCCCCATGCCGGCGATGTCGGTATCGAGCGTTAGCGACTTGGCTCGTTCTTTGGCGACGCCGCGAACGATGTCCAGCACCTTATCAACTGTCACCGCGCGGGCGCTCACGGCTCGCTCTCGCTCGGTGAGTACGGCAATCGCTTCGGTGTCGATCAGCGGCTCGGACTTGGAGTAGCTCGCTGGCTTGGCTTCGTCGCTCAGCCGGCGGGCGCCCCGTTTGCGATAGACCTTGATGCCCTCTTCGATCGACCATTCGGCAACCACCGACAGGCTGCCCTCCTCATAAGCTTGCCGACAAGCGTGCCGCTGAATCTTGCCGCTCGATGTCTTGGGGATCGATGTCGGCTTGATCAGCACAACAGCCGCAGGCGCCACGTCATGCAGTTGTGTCACATCACGGCGAATGGCGTCGAGAATCTCTTCGAACGGCAGATCGCGGGCGCGGCCCATTTCCTGCACGATGACCAACCGCTCGGCGCCCGCATCGCCTACCGCCACGGCGGCGCCCGACGACGGCGGCAACGAATCGTGTGACTCCGCTACGGTCTGCTCGATATCTTGCGGGTAATGATTGGCGCCGCGAATGATGATCAGGTCTTTAAGCCGACCCGTGACGAAGAGCTCGTCACAAGGCTCGCCTGATGCGTCGATGCGTCGGGCGATAAAGCCCAGGTCGCCGGTTCGCAAGAACGGACCTCGCTGCGGATCGTCCGCCAATCGCGCGGCAAAGGTTTCTGCCGACAATTCGGGCCGCTGCCAGTAACCTTGGGCGACGCTTGGACTGGAGACCCAGATTTCGCCCACCAGACCACCGTGGCATTCGGCATGGGTCTCAGGGTCAGCGATGACGATCTCTTGATCGAGCAGCCCGGCGCCCGTGGCGACAATTAGCAATCCTTTGTCGCTGAGCGTCTCCGCTTTAGGCGGCGCTGCCGTCGCGGGCGACAACGGTAGGCCCCGCCCTTCTTTCAAGGCGTCGGCGTCGAACGCACCGATGACCGGAACGTCCCACTTCTCACCGCCAGCGACCATCAGCGTCGCTTCCGCTAGTCCATAGCAGGGGTAAAACGCCTCACGCTTAAAGCCGCAGCAAGCGAACGCCTTGGTGAAGCGATCGATCGTCTCGGACCGGACTGGCTCCGCGCCGTTGAAAGCGACCGTCCACTGGCTGAGGTCGAGCGACTCTTTTTCTTCGTCGGTGATCCGTTCGACACACAGCTCGTAGGCAAAGTTCGGCCCGCCGCTTACTTCGGCGCCGGTGTCGGACATGGTGCGAAGCCAACGAATCGGCTTTTGCAAG
>JBCDCL010000351.1:0-4154 GCA_039182175.1 Planctomycetota bacterium | reverse complement strand
GCGGCGATGAGCGACGTCTTAGCGAACGTCAATCGCTGGCGGGGCCAAGTTGGATTAGCTCCCATTGACCAAACCGAGGTCGACGACTCAAAGCAATCGATCCAAGTCGATGGCGCCGAAGGGCAACTGGTCGAGATGATCGGCGACGAGAACGCAATCCTTGCCGCCATGCTCATCCGCGGCGGGCAGGTCTGGTTTTTCAAATTGACCGGCACGCCCGACGCAGCCAAAGAGCAACGCGATGCATTTCTCACCTGGATCGATTCAGTTCGATTCAAGTCTGCTAACACGGAAGAGCAAAATCCCTAATGGCGACGGCTGATATCACCACACCCAGCACAACGCGGCCGCAAGCCACGGCGACGCGTGCCCAAACGCCTGCCGATACCGATTTGGCATTGGCAGCGGTAGAGTTCTTGGCCTCGCTTCGGCTGACCGTCGTCTTGTTTGCAGCCGCCATCCTGCTGATCATGTTCGGCACGCTCGCCCAGGTGCATTACGACGTTTGGTACGTCGTCCGCGAGTCGCACTTCCACGTCTGGCTTGCGTGGATCGAGTTCCGCTCCATCGGCCGATTGGTCGAAATGCTGTTCGGTGGCGAGTGGGACAACGTACCGGGCGGCTTCTATTTCCCCGGGGGGCAGATCATCGGTTCGCTGATGATCCTCAACCTACTGGCGGCCCATACGATTCGCTTCAAAGCCAATGCCAAAGGCCGACGGCTTGTAGGCGGTCTGCTGGTTATCGCGCTAGGCATCGCCGCCATCGCTGGTGTGGTCGTCACCAGCAACTCCGACACGGTGAAGAGCGAACTCTCACCGCAGTTCGCCAGCGGCTTGTGGCACTCGTTGCGAGCAATGGTCGGCGGCTTAGCGTTGTACGGCGTTTATTGGTCGATCAAGTCGTACGCCAAAGTCCGGCTGCCCGAGTGGCTGCTCTGCACGGGGCTAGTCGCATTGGTAGTTGCGGCAGCCGGGTGGCTGTTTCTAAACCCTGAGGCGAGGCTCGACGACGCAGGCCTACGCATCCTTTGGCAACTCGTGAAAGGCACCGCTGCGGCGACGATATTGCTCGCGGGCTGCGTTTTGGTCTTCGGCAAGCGGGCCGGCATGGTGGTGCTGCACGGCGGCATTGGGCTGTTGATGATTGGCGAAATGCTGACTGGCCTATGGGCCGAAGAAGCACAGATGCGGATCGACGAGGGGCAGACCGTCAACTACGCCGTCGACATCCGCACAACTGAGCTGGCGTTCACCGACCGCTCCGACCCGGCTGCAGAGCAAGTCACCGTGGTGCCGCAGCACTTGCTAGCAAATGCCAAGCCGGGCGAGGTGATTTCCAATCCCGAATTGCCCGTTGACTTGCGTGTACTCCGCTTCGATGCCAACTCGACGCTGGCGCCTGCGATAGGCGTCGAGAACAGCGACATTGCCGCCAACGACAATCCCGCCACGCAAGGGGCAGGCAACCGGATCGTCGCCAAGCCGATTGCCCTCGCCTCGGGCATCGACGGCATGCAGGTCAACACGCCGTCGACCTACGTCGAGCTGCTTGGCAAGACCGATGGCGAATCGCTTGGCGTCTACCTAGCGTCGATCGCCGGCGGGCAGGGGCTAGGTTTTCTTCGCGAGCAACCGGTCACCGTCGGCAAGACCACCTACGACCTCGAATTACGATTCAAGCGCATCTACAAGGACTACGCGGTCAAGCTCTACGATTTCCAATTCAACCGCTACGCCGGCACGCAAGTCGCCAAAGACTTCCGCTCCGAAGTGCGTCTGCTCGACCCATCGCGCAACGTTGACCGCGATGTCGCAATCTGGATGAACAACCCGCTCCGGTATGGCGGCGATACGCTTTACCAATCGAGTTTTGACAACGCGACCGAGCAGACCACCGTCCTGCAAGTGGTCAGCAACTCCGGCTGGTTGATCCCCTACCTCAGTTGCCAAATCGTACTCGTTGGCATGCTCGCCCATTTCGGCATCACGCTCGGCGGCTTCTTGCGTCGGCGTGTCGAGCAGGCTCAGCGTGATCAAAAGAAGTCGCCGGCGACAGAAGATGCAGCAACGCGCGGTACGCTTAACATCGACTGGACTTCGCCTCTGTTGATTGTCCCCATCGGGGTCGCGCTACTATGGGGCGGCTACCTCGCCAGCAAAGCCCGACCAGCAAAAGATACGCCTGGCGAGATGCGGATCAATGAGTTTGGCGAGTTGCCGCTGACCGAAGGTGGCCGCGTCAAGCCATACGACACGCTGGCACGCAACACGCTGCAATTCTTGTCGACACGCCAAACGGTGTCACTCGAACCAGGCGCCGATGCCGCTAAGGCAGCCGGCGAGACCAAGCTGCCGGCGATTCGTTGGATGCTCGACGTGCTGACCGGCAAACCTGAGTCACGCGACTACCCCGTCTTTCGGATCGAGAACCTGGAAGTGCTCGATCTGCTCGGTCTAGAGCGGCGGCCTGGTTCATTCCGCTACTCGTACAACGAAGTGACGGCTGGCGACAACACAACCACCATCGGCAAGCAGCTCGACCTGGTGCGAGAGATCGACAGCAAGCAGCGATCGGTCTTCCAAACGAAAATCGCCGAACTAGGCGCCAAACTGAGCACTTATCACGGCCTAGCGAACGCCTTTGCACCGCTGCCAATTTCTACAGAGCAGAATCGCATATTGGAAGACATCCTGCGGGCGACGCAGCGGGCCGTGCTGTCTGCTCAGGCCCGCCCCGCCTTGGCCGTGGCGCCAGCCGACGCCGGCGGCGCCTGGCTCACGCAGTACGAAGGGCAGCTGAACGACCTCTTCCGTCAGTTCCCCACCGTGCGAGATCGCATCACGCAGGTCTTCAACTCTCAGGGGCCGTTTATTCGGGATTCCTACGCGAAGCTGCTGGAGCGTTTCGAGCAAGCGGGCGAAACGCCGACCACCAAGACGCTTGGCGCCGCGCTCGATGCTTATCGCGCAGGCAACACTAACGAATTCAACACCCAGGTACGCACGCTCAAGAAACAACTGGCAGCTTACGAACTAGAGCTAACCGATCCCGACAACGCCGAGTCCATCGCCAGCCTCGCCGCCGCGGAACGCATGAGTCTCGCCAAGGCGAGCTTCGAATCGTACTTCAACAGGTTCAGCCCCTTTTTCCTCTGCTGGGTGTCGTACATTGCCGCTTTTGGGCTGTGTGCGGCGTCCTGGCTTGTCTGGCCACGCTACCTGGGTCGGGCGGCTACGGCGATCGTGATTGTCACCTTCGTGGTCCATACGTTTGCCATTATCGGCCGAATCTATATCTCGGGACGTCCGCCGGTGACCAATCTCTACTCGTCGGCCATCTTTATCGGTTGGGCAATCGTTCTTGCTGGGCTGGCGTTTGAGGCGATCTTCAAGATGGGCATCGGCACCCTACTGGCGTCGGTCTTCGGATTTCTCACGCTAGTGACCGCTCACTTTATGGCGCTCGATGGCGACACCTTCACCGTCATGCAAGCGGTGCTCGACACGCAGTTCTGGCTCGCAACGCACGTCGTTTGCATCACCTTTGGCTACGCAGCAACGTTCGTCGCCGGCGGCGTAGCGGCCATTTACCTCATTCGCAGCCACATGCTTGGCAACCTCGGCGAAGAAGGCGAACGCACCCTGCCACGCATGATCTACGGCACGCTCTGCTTCGCCATCTTCTTCAGCTTCGTTGGCACTGTGCTTGGCGGGCTGTGGGGCGATAACTCCTGGGGCCGTTTCTGGGGTTGGGACCCCAAGGAGAATGGCGCCCTGATCATCGTGCTGTGGAATGCCCTGGTGCTGCACGCCCGTTGGGGCCGTATGATCACCACCAGCGGCCTGGCTGCCTTGGCTGTGTTTGGCAACATCTGCACAACCTGGAGCTGGTTTGGCGTCAACGAAATGGGCGTCGGCCTCCATGCCTACGGCGGCCTAAGCGAAGGCGTCTCGCTAGAACTCGCCATCCTGCGGGCCGTCGTCTTCTCACACCCATTCGTGATCGCGATTGCCCTCGTGCCACGCGAGGCTTGGCGGAACTTATTCGGTTCGCGATCGGCTACAGAAGCCGCGTAGCGAGCCTTGCTGTTCTCTAAGCTGGCTGAACGCCATCGCTGCCAGTCATGCCGTCAACCATTGACGCATGGCCTT
>JBCDCL010000350.1:0-4159 GCA_039182175.1 Planctomycetota bacterium | reverse complement strand
TAACCAAGGGAGTGCCAAGTTATGTCGAAGCCAGTTATCGCGATCAATGCAGACCTACGTGGGGCCCAAGGGGAAAAGCCCTCCGTCTCATACGTCGCCAGTGGTTACTACGATGCCGTTTTGCAAGCAGGCGGCCTGCCGTTGCTCCTTCCGCCACTGGCCGAAGAAGCCGACGTTCACCAAATTCTTGATCAAGCCGACGGCGTGCTGCTGATCGGTGGCGCCGATCTCGACCCCCGCCGTGATGGTTGGATGCTGCATCCGACGGTCCGCCCCCTGCAGCCACGCCGCGAGTCTTTCGACCGCATGCTTGCTCGCGTCGTGGCCGAGCGTCGTATCCCCGCGTTTGGCATTGGCGTTGGCATGCAACTGCTCAACCTGACGATGGGCGGCAACCTCTTCCTGCATATTCCGGAAGACGTGCCGACCGCTTTGCCGCACAAGGATCCGATCGATCCGGCCCACCGTCACACGCTCGAGCTGACCGCCGGCTCGATCATGGATCGCGTTTATGGCGATGGCGAGCTACGCGTGAACAGCATGCACCACATGGCGATCGATGAGTTGGCGTCCTGCTTCGATGTCACGGCACGCTGCCCTGATGGCATTGTCGAAGCGATCGAAAGCAACACGCCGGATTGGTTCGCGATGGGCACCCAGTTCCATCCCGAGGCGGACACCGCCTCCGCGCTCGATATGCGAATCTTTGAAGAGTTTATTATGGGCGTCAAGGAAGGCGCCGAAGCGGTCCGGATCGCTGCCTAACCACGGGGCGAGGCCGCTTAGGGCACGGACGCTCGCGGTCGATCACGGAAGTCACGGCCGAGTGGGAATGGATATCCCGCTCGGCCGTTTCTCATTTAGTTGGCGTTTATTTGGCGTTGCTGCGCTGGACTTCGATCTCTGACGCCATGTCGACAATAAACCGCCCTGCGATTTCGTGATGCGTTCCCAAAAAACGGCGGCGGAGGATTTGCATCACGACCTGAAGTCCAGGGATTCCGCTCGCGGTAAAGTCGAGCACGATCAAGGGCGTGGGCACGTGCAGGTCGCTCACCAGGCAGGCGCCGCCTTGCGATACATTCTTTGTCAGCATCGGAACGCCCTTGCCGAGCATCCCCTTACCTGGATCGTAGGGTACGGCGGTAATGGGCGTGGTGACCGTTGTACGGGCGCTGCCCCGTCGCTCGTCGGAGGATGTCGGCAAGTCCGACTTGAGCGTGTTGAGGATTCGATCAATTCGAGATTCGGTCGTCCTGAGAAGCGAAACCGATTCGGTCGTGAAACGCTCATCGGCGTCATCGGCTTGACCGCTGACGACGTGTCCGACGCCGCAGTCAGGGCAGAGCACGATCGTTGCCGATTGGCGTGGCTGGGGCGGATGGCTGTCGAGCTGGCTACTGCAACCGCTGCAAGCGAATGGCAGCCCATCGGCGAGTACTTCGGCCACGACCGCGAAACGCGATTCGATGTCATCGGTCTCGTCGAGTAAGAGATTGTCGTTTGTCGTAGTGTGTGTGCTCATGCTCCCCCCTCTCGCTGTGTCTGAATGCTGTCCGTGACTACGCCAGTTCGTGCAGCTGCCGTTCGGATTCCAAGACCGCGCAAACCTACAACCCGGTTACTTCGAGGGTGAGCTAGGAAGCTTGACCATGTGGCAACCCACTAGAAATCCAGAGACGGATTCCCACACAGGGCGAGACTTTTTGGCAGTTATCTGCCAATCTCCATAGCAGAAAATGCAATTCGCTCACCGGCAGAAGTGCGATGAAGGCACGTGGTCAATATGACACGATGCGCGGTAGCTTCAGCTTTCGATTCGCACGCCTAGCGTATCGAGCAATGCCCGCACCCACGGGCCGTTGGCAGGCCAGGCGGGCGCCGTGATTAGCGGGCCCTGGGTGGATGCCTCTGACGCATCGCGGTCGACGCAAACACTATCGAGCCCGGCCGAAGGTTCGTCCCAAATGCCGCCGGCGAGTTCCACGTCGGGCCGGCAGGCGGGGTAGGCTTGGCAGCGGCGACCGCGGATCACGTCGGCGGCTGCTAGAATCATCGCGGCATGGCACGTTGCGGCGATCGGTTTGTCTGTCGCGGCGAACGCTTTGACCAGGGTTAGCACGCGGTCGTCCACGCGTAGGTACTCCGGCGAGCGGCCACCCGGCAGTAACAGCGCGTCGTAGTCCTCGACTTTGGCGTCGGCGAAGTTGACGTTCAGCTGGAACTGGTGTCCACGCTTCTCTGTGTAGGTTTGGAAGCCTTCGAAATCGTGAATCGCTGTCGCCACGTTGTCGCCTGCTGATTTATCAGGACAGACCGCATCGGCCTGGCACCCCACCATCTGCAGCATCTGGAAGGGGACCATCACTTCGTAGTCTTCGACGAAGTCGCCAACGATTAGCAGCACACGCTTGGCCATGGTTGCCTCGGCTCGAGTTAGTCGTCGATTTCTAGATATTCCGGCAAGCGTTGTACGCGACCCGTGCGGTCGATGCACGCGATGGTGCTCTCGGCTTCGACAATCAGCGTGTCGCCGCAGAAGATTTTGTACACGTGGTCGATTCGGGCGCCGCGTGCCCGTTCGGTCCGCAACCAGATGCGTAGCGTATCGCCAAACCGGCTTGGCTGATGGAACTTGGCGCCGATCTTGCTGACCACCAGCATGTAGCCATCACGCTCTAGGTCGGCATAGTCATGCCCGGCGGCGAGCAGTTGCTCTACGCGTGCCAGCTCGAGGTATTTGAAGTAGTTGGCATGGTGCACCACGCCCTGCCCGTCGGTTTCGTAGTACCGAATGCGGATTTCGAACTCGTGCTCGCGGGGCAGGGCTTCGACGGGCATGACAAGCAGGGCGGGGGCAGCAGTGAGCGGAGAAAGGCGTACGGCGTTCGCCAGCAGCCTAGCGGCTGGAGCTTGAATCGCCAATGCCCGGCTGCTGCGGTCGAGTTGCAACAACCTGTTGCCACGCTTAAACTTGCGGGCAGGTACACAGCCCAGGGAGCAAATCTCAGGCGGACCCTACCCACAGCTACGCAGTGCCAAAAGCCAGGACGAACGCATGAGTACCGGAGAGGGCATAGGAACGGGATTCAGCACCGCACGCGGGCGGGACTATCCCTCGATTCGCCAGTTTACGGTCTTCCTCGAAAATCGCGTCGGCCAGCTCATGGAAGTGGTCCGCCGGTTTGAAGGAAGCAATGTCCGCGTCGTCGCCTTGACGATCTCCGACTCCACCGAATGCGCGTTAGTTCGCTTCCTACTGAGTGATCCCGAAGCAGGACGCGAGATTCTGGAGCGTGCAGGGCTAGCCATTGTCGAATCGGATCTGATTGGCGTCGAACTGCCCGACTCGGCTCAACCAATGCTACAAGTTTGCACCGCGCTACTGGCGGCAGAAATCAACATTACGCAGGTCTACCCGCTAATCGTCCGCCCGGGCAACAACCCGGCCGTGGCGCTGATGGTCGACAACATCGATCACGCCCTGGCGACACTCGAAGCCAAGGGTTTCCACACGATCAACGAAGATGAACTCCGCGGCTGGGAAAATGAGTGACGAAGCCGATTGCTAATCGCCAATAGCTACGAGCCAACCGCCAGCCCCAACTGCCTCTTCCGCCATGCCTATCAACGTCGTTTGCCCTGGTTGTCTCAAGCGTTTTGCCGTCGCGGAACAGCACGCCGGCAAGAAGGGGCCCTGTCCGCAGTGCAAGACGCTGATCGACATCCCGAAGCTAGAAGACGAAGTGGTGATCCACGCCCCGGCGGAGACCAGCGGGCCGAGGGATGCCAAGGGCAGGGCGGTGCTCAAAACCGTCAAGGCGAAGGACGGCAAGTTCAACCCGGTGCTCGCCGGCGTGATCGGCCTAGCCGTTGTGCTGGCGTTTGGCGTCGCCTTCATGCTGCAGGGCACGGAGACGGCGAAGAACGTCTTCGTCCTGGGTGGCGGCGCGATCTTGTTCGGTCCGCTGTTGGCGGCTGCCGGATACAGCGTGCTACGCGATTCGGAGCTCGAACCGTACCAAGGTACGGCCCTGCTGATCCGCGCTACCGCATGCGGCTTGGCATTCGCGGCAGCGTGGGGCGTTTACACACTGCTGGCGTACCAACTGGGTGGCGAATGGCCCATCGATACGCTCGGCCTACCACAAATGGCGAT
>JBCDCL010000349.1:0-4169 GCA_039182175.1 Planctomycetota bacterium | reverse complement strand
GCTTGATGGTTGCAGCGTGCTTCTTTGTTGCCGGGACAGTCTCTGCTGACGAACCGGCCGACCCACTGCCGATGTCCCCCGCCGAAGAGGCGTTCGCCGAGCAAATGAGCCGGGCGACGCTCGTAGGCAACTTCACCGTGGGCGAAGCGGGCGGCGAGGCGAAGCCCGAGCGGTACGAATTGGGTGACGTCCGCAAAGTGGGCGACGGTCAGTGGCTGATCCCCGCCCGGATTGTCTATGGCGACAAGAACGTCCTGCTGCCAATCACCCTGCCGGTTAAGTGGGGAGGCGATACCGCGGTGATTGTGGTCGACAAAGTCGGCTTCCCCGGCTTGGGCGAGTACTCGGCCCGCGTACTGATTCACGACGGCCGCTACGCCGGCTACTGGCAAGGTGACGGCTACGGCGGCCATCTGTTCGGCACGATCGTGAAGCCCGAACCCGCAGCGGTCGATGCCCCAACGCGATAACTGCGTGGGAGATCAACAGACACGCAGCGCCGTGGCATACAAATTCGCCATCGCGATCGCCGCGGTTTCGATGCGTAGAATCGTCGGCCCCAAGCTCATCGCGTGAAACGAAGCCGCCCGCGCTTGCTCGACTTCTTCGTCGGTGAATCCCCCCTCCGGGCCGATCGCGACGGTGACGCTCAGGTTTTCCAGCTGCCGCGTATCGAGCAGGGGTGAAACGGGCAGATCTCCGCTGGGATGAGCTAGGACTCGGGCGTTAATGCCACGTGGCGGCGCGACCAGCGACGCCACTTCATGCTCCAAAAACTTTGCCCAGGGCAAGGGCTCCGTGATTTGCATCAAGCGATTCCGCTGGCATTGTTTAGAGGATTCAATAACGACACGCCGAAGTTTCTCCAGGCTGTTGGCACTCGTTTGCCCAACGGTTCGCTCGGTAATGAGGGGCGTCATCGCGGTGACGCCTAGCTCGGTCAGCTTCTCGACTAGCCATCGCTGCCGGTCGCCCTTGGGCATCGCGACGCCTACGACCAGCGGCGCCGGCAGTTCGCGATCGACTTCCCGGTGAGCCAGCACTGCTAGCTCTACCTCTCGCCGGCCGCACTGCCGGACTTCGGCATCGAACTCGGCGCCAGTGCCATCAAACAGCACTACGGAGGCGCCAACCTTCAAACGCATCACATGCAGCAAGTGATGGGCTTCTTGATCGGCGAGCACGGCCTGGTCGCCAGTGATCGGTTCGGTGCAGAAGAAACGTTCGCTCACGAGAATCTAGTGGCTAGTGGCTAGCGGCTGGTGACTGGTGACTGGTGACTGGTGATTGGTGTTTGGTGTTTGGTGATTGGTGATTGGTGATTGGTGATTGGGACAGCTGATTGTTGAACGCGGGTTACGTCCTGCCGCTTGGCTTGCCGATTATGACGCTAGGGTCCGCCCGGCACGATGCTAGCACAAATGAGAGCTGCCCATGTACTTGTCGCACTGGAATCTTAGCCACTCACCTTTCCACCCCGCGGCTGGGTTGGGGCCGGCGTATCCGAGTGAGGCGTTCGAGGAAGCCACTGCTCGGATTGACTACCTCGTCCAAGAGCGGCGACGTGTTGGGGCGCTGCTTGGCGAGGCGGGGCTGGGCAAGTCGACAGTCGTGCAGGGCGTGGGACCGATGCTGGCGCGTCGCGGGGCGAAGGTCGCCACGGTCGACGCTGTTGGGCTTTCGCCGACCGAACTGCTATGGCAAGTCACCAGCCAACTTGGCGCCCAACCCGATCGAGCTGACGATGCCCCACGGCTGTGGCGACGGCTCGAAGACCAACTCACGCACAATCGCTGGCAAAACGCCGAGACGGTGCTGCTGGTCGACGACGCTGATCAGGCAGGCGCCGATTTGCAGCGGCAACTCATTCGCCTAGCTGGCTTGGAGTCGGCGCCCGGCGCTCGCTGGACGATTATCCTGGCGTCCGATCCGCAGCGGCTTGGCGGTCTGTCGACGTCGCTGCTGCATCGTATCGATCTGCGAGTCGATCTTTTTGAGTGGACGCTGAGCGACACCACCGGCTACGTCCAACACGCGTTGATCGATGCCGGCAGCCACCGGCCGATCTTCACCGACGAGGCACTGCTGCGGCTACAAGAGAAGTCGACTGGCATCCCTCGCTACGTGGTTCGTTTGGCCGACTTCGCTCTAGTGGTCGGCGCCTCGGCGGGGCTCGATCATGTCGGCCCCCAGGAGATCGACGCGGCGTTTAGCGAACTCCGCTGGTCACCGCCAGCGGCTACGCATTTGGTCTGAGCAGGCATCTGGTATGATGGAGCCGGCGAGCAACTGCCGCTCGTTGCCAGCTGTCTCTTTCAGGAGTCTCCGGATGCAACGCGACGATCTACTCGAGTCTCTCGGCCAGTTGCATAGCGAGCTTTCGCGGCTCGACGAAACTGACGCCAAGATCGATCCGCAAACGCGTGCAGCACTTGCGAAGGTCGACGAAGATCTACAGCGGTTGCTCGACCCCGACGACGAAACCACCGCCGACGATGTCGAATCGTCGAGCGAAGGGGTTCGCGGTTACCTGATGGAGTTCGAGGCCGAGCATCCTCGCCTTGCTGAAGCGATCGGTCGTATTGCCGATGGCTTGGCGAATCTTGGTATCTGATCGCCGGCGTCCCGTGCGAGACACTACGCCAAGCGGCGTAGGCGGCGCCAAGGCAGCATCGCCGTTGCCACGATGCCCAGCAGGCCAAACGTTGCAGGCTCGGGCACGAGGACAGGCGAGAATTCGACGCCTACTTGATTCCCCTCGGCGACGATTTCCTCGCCGGCGGCAAAGCTCTCGCGAGCGCCACGCCGTGACTTGGCGAACGCCAGCACCACCACGTAGTTCTTGCCGGCTTCGACCGTATTGGCGGGAACCACTAGGCTGGTTGTCGAGGTAAGCCCATCGGCATAGAAGACTTCCTGCGAGCCACTGGGCGTCACCTCATCGATGTACAAGAAGACCTCGTTGAGGTTTTCCTGCGATAGCGACGGGTCGTTCCAAGCCAGAGTGATCTCTTCTGCCGGATTGTAGCTCTGCAGGGCTTCGTAGACGGCGCCGGTAAACACGGGCCGCAGCTCCGGGAAGTCGCCCAAACCTTCAATCGGTTCGCGAATCGTCCCCAAGCCGGCGATCGTCGCGTCGATCGTCACATTCATCGGTCCCGACATTGCCGCATCAAGAGCTGCCTGGTCGGGGAAGTTCTCTTCCAGCTCCCAGTCGAAGCCACCGTCTTCGGTGTGAAACGGCATGGGGCCACCGGCGACGCCGCCGAGCGCTACGGAGGAGAAGTCCCCCGGATTGTCGACCGCCAGCTGGCTAAAGATCTCGAACGAGGTTGGCGTCGCTGGCAGAGCATTGTTCTCTGTCTGCAAGTAGTTGCGAAACTTAACCAGGCTCCAGTCGACGACAGTGGCCGAAACAGGGCTGACTGCTGCGACGCTAGCACAGATTGCTAGCGCAAGAATCGTTGCTTTCTTCATCGGTTCCATCCACGGGTGAGAATCCATTCGCCCCAACGACGCAAGAATGTGTCGGGTAACCGAAAACGGGTCAACGCCAGATTGGACAGAAAGTCGAAAAGAAAAACGTCGCTAGCAGACTCGGCTGCGGCCGCAGACTGACCTTGTAAAAATCACGCCGATGCGCATGCGAGTAGCGACGCGGCGCCATCTTGTGCGACTAAGCGTTCTCTTGCGTGCGAAGGTCATCCAGCTTGTCGCGGAGCTTCTTCACTTGTCGTTCGAGGTCCGCTTGGCCGATGCGAACTTCGTCGATGATCTTCTGGCTTGCGCTTTGAATCGTCTCGGCCGGCTTGCGAATTTTATCGAAGTTGCCCGCTCTTTTTTCGACCGCGTTGATCGCTTCTTCGATGGCGTCGACATCGACGGCCGCGCCTTCTTTGACGCGGCCAAATTCAATCGAGCACGCGCGGGCGATTTCGAGTGCGGCCAGTAAGTAGGCGTCGGTCGCGGCGTCTTCGGCATCCCAGACGACGATCAAATCGTTTCGATAGCGCGACAAGGCTCGCAACCCCGCCGGCGCCGACGCCGAACCAAAGACGAAGACGCCCACATCGGCCCGGCGATTTTTGCGGGCCGTTTCTAACTCGTCCAAGATTTTGGTGCGAGAATAGCCGCCGGCATCTTTTGCTTCAAAGACAATCCGGGCGCCG
>JBCDCL010000348.1:0-4179 GCA_039182175.1 Planctomycetota bacterium | reverse complement strand
TCGGGATTGGCGCCGGTGCGGTCCATCTTGTTGATGAACGCCAAGCGCGGCACGTGGTAACGCTTCATCTGCCGGTCGACCGTCATCGACTGACTTTGCACTCCACCGACCGAACAAAGCACCAAGATGGCGCCATCGAGTACGCGGAGCGAACGCTCTACCTCGACCGTAAAGTCGACGTGGCCCGGGGTGTCGATCAGGTTGATGTCGTAGCCATCCCACTTGAGCGAAGTGGCGGCCGACGTGATCGTGATGCCGCGCTCCTTTTCGAGCTCCATGTGGTCCATCACGGCGCCATCGCCGCCGCCGCGGACATCCTCGATCTTATGGATTCGGCCCGAGTAAAACAGAATCCGCTCGCTCAGGGTCGTCTTGCCCGAGTCGATGTGAGCCGAGATGCCGATGTTGCGGACTTTTTCGAGGTTCATTTTCTCAAAACGTGTGGTTAAAAGGTGGAAGCTCGGGCGGCAAAATTGCTCAGGTCGCAATAGCTCGCACGGGCGACGCAGGTAGGCCGACGTTACGCTGGCTAGGCGAGTGCGTCGGCAGACGTGGAGGGACGCGGCGATCGCATTCGCTAAGCGGTGTCCAGCTGTGGTAACTGGGCTTGTCGTAGCCAGCCCTAAAACACCTTGCGGCGGCCGGGGCGATCTCGCGAAGCTTGTATATTACCTAATCCGTCCAGTAGGGCTAGGACCGGGCAACTAGAATCGTAGTTCGCACGGCGATTTCGCCCTACCTGGTTGGGCGATAGAGTAGACACCCGCCGGCAAACCACAAAGAGCGCTTCGCGGCAGCGGGCTGCAGTGGGCGCCATAGCAGTCGCTGGACGGAGCGGGTACCCGGCGCCACCGACGACACGTAGGTCGTCGGCTTGGGTTAACTCTCTTCTCCTAAACAACTTAGCAATAACTAGCGGCGATTCTTGCTTGGATATGACGGACTCGATCGACAACTCGTCCAGCACTACCGAGGGGCCCGCGTCGCCGGAGGGCACCGAGGTTGGGCTGCTGCCAATGAGCCCGCGGGGCGAGTTTTTCCAGCAATATGCGTGGCTGGCGTTCTTGGGGCCGCTGATCGTTTACATGCTGGTGCCGATGTTCTTCGGCGCCTCGCCGCCGGGCGACCACCTAACCGAGGAGCACCGTGAAGCCGCCCAGCAGGCCTACGCCAACAGCTACTTGTGGCAATACACGACGATGGCGTCGCTGCTAGTGGCGCTGGTGATCTACCTGCCGCTAGCGATCCGTTTGCCGAAGTTCCGTATCTCAGCCTTGGCGATCGCGGTCGGAGTGGTCGGCGTCGTGCTATGGGTCGGCATCGACGCGGTCGGCATCAAATCGTGGCTGGTCGGGCTCTTTGGCGAAGAGAGCTGGGCGGTCACCATCCTGGGTCTTGCCCCTCGTGACGCCTTCAACCCGATCGAGCAGTTCGGCGCCGGCACGCCACGCTTTTGGTGGTTCCTGACAGTCCGATTCATTGGCCTCGCGCTGATCGTGCCCGTTGTCGAAGAACTGATGCTCCGCGGCTGGCTGATGCGATTTGTCGATAACCCCGCCTTTTGGCAGGTGCCTTTTGGCGAGGTCACCCTCCGCGCCGCGGCGATCGGCATTGGCTTCGAAGTGCTCATCCACCCCGAGAAGCTGGCCGCACTGGTCTGGTTTAGCCTGACGACGTGGCTGATGTTCAAAACCAAGAACTTTTGGGACTGTGTCGCCGCCCACGCCGTGACCAACTTCCTGCTCGGCGTGTGGGTCGTCTGGCGAGGCGAATGGCATCTCTGGTGAAATGCGCTGCTAATTTCGCGACTAGTGCCCGACAGACGCTAGAACGCAAAGATCTCTTGCCACGCTTTGGCCACCTCGAGTGGATCGCCCATCAGACTGAACAGCGAAATACTAAGCAGTGCTGTGCACAACAGGAAGAAGCTGATCGAGCGTGGGTTGGGGCGGACGTGCAGCGTGGCGACAGAGCGTTCGACCGCACGGCGTAGTTTTCGCCAGCCTTCGATATTTTGCTCGCCGCCACTTGAGACGAGCGACGAGTTACGCATGACGCCAAAGCCTTCTAGATGCAGTTGCACGCCTAGCTTGGGGAGCGACACACTGTCGCCGGCCCAACGGGCGGTAGGGTCGACCTGCGAGACGGCTTCGGCGACTGCCGGCCGCAGTTCGTCGATGCTGGCGTTGTAGACGACCAGTCGCGGCCGCAGGACCAGTACGATCAGTGCGAGGCTTAGCCAGTAAAAGACAAGCCAAAATAGCCAAACGAAGTTTCCTAGTTCGGCGGCGAGCGTGTCGGGGCGGAATAGCTCGATCGGTCCGACAAACACGAATCCGGTCAGTGCCGCCCCCAGCGTCGCCAGGTCGGCTCCGCCCGAAGTCACCAGCGGACGCCGGCGTAAGTTCACCACCCCCAGCAGCAGCATGTAGGCCGCCAGGGGAACGCAAGCGATGGCAATTCGGAGGGGATCCACAGACGGAATAGTGAAGGGTGAAGAGTGAGGGGTGAAAGACCTAGGCTTAGTCGACTTGCTAGGTTTCGTCGGTCGTTGTGGCGGCGTTCTTTTGAGCTTGTTGTAATTCGAAGGCGAGCGTGGCTTGCTTGAGTCGCTCTTCCAATTGTACTTGCTTGTAGAAACGAGCACCGGCAAGGGCGTCGAGCAGGCCGCAAATTAAGATCGTCACGCAGCACGAGACGAGCACCGCCAAGTAAAGAGCGGCCCAAAGCGGCACCCGCGGTACGACCGGGTGAACGGCGATCAGGGCGCCGACGAGGCCAATGGTCGAGCTGCCTACCATGCGGCGCCGATACTGCAGCAAACCAAACCGGCGGCCCCGCTTGTCCGTCTCCTTATCGGCTTGCAGCACAAACCACGCCCGCCGGTGCTGATCGATCAACACGCCCGAAAGGGTGAGCAGCGTTAGCGAGATGATTGCGATGCCGATCATTGTGCTTGGCCCTGTACGGCGCCGGTTGTGGTTGGCTCGCCCGTCGAATTAGCAGAAGTAGCCACGCCCGATTGGTCGAGTCGCCATAGCCACTCCCAAGCTACCCAGCCCACCTTGGCGAGCGACTCGCCCGAGCATTTGCGAGGCGTATCGGCTTCGGTATGCCAGTAGGGGTAGTCGAAGTCGATCAAGTCGCACGTCGGTATGCCGGCGGCATTGAGGGGCAGGTGGTCGTCGCGGACCGTGTGTTTGAGCCGCGGCTTGAACTCTTCGACGCCTAAGCGAGCGGCCGTCGCCCACAGGCTTTTCACCAGCGGACGCGTTTGGCGAATCCGCCAGCTATTGCGTTCTTGATAAATCTGCAAGTCCTTGTCGCCCACCATGTCGAACAGTACGCCCCACTCGTACACGTAGTTGGCGGAGCGATTCTTATACTGCCGGGCGAACCAACTGCTACCCAGAAAGTACGGATCGCGCGGGTCTTGGTAAACAAGTTCCTCGCCGTCGAACATCACCAAATCGACGCCCACGTCACCGGTGAGTTCTGGCATCAGGTGGGCGAGCTCCATCAGCAACGCCACGCCGCTGGCGCCATCGTTCGCGCCGATGAACCGGCCGCTCCGGCGGGCACGCCAGTTGGGATCTTGGTCGGGCAGCGGCCGCGTGTCGTAGTGAGCACACAGTACGACGCGGCGGGTAAGTTCAGGTCGATAGCGGACAATCAGATTCGCCATCGGAACCTTCGCGCCGCCGAGTGGGTTGGGCGCTAGAAAACCTTGTCGCTCTACCTCGCCGCCTAGCGAGCGGAAATGGTCGGTCAGCAGTTTCCTCTGCTCATCCATCGCTGGACTACCAGCAGGCCGCGGACCAATTGCGCAGATTTGCCGGAGGTAGCCCATCGCACGTTCGGCATTGAGCGGATTCGCCGGCTTGGCCTCACCGGGTGAAGCTTCTGCAGCAAAAGCAGGCGATGCAGCGATGACGGTCAGCGCTATCCAAAGCATGAAGGCGAGCGCATTGCCGAAAAGAGCGCTAGAGAGCGTCGCGGATTTGCCGAGAGCGTGCATGACCCCATCGTACGCGGGATTGGCAGACGGGGCGAGTGACATGCCTGCCGGACCAACGGGGGCGACGCGGCGAGTCAGCGGTGGCGATTATCGGGCGTTTGCAACCCGATTCGCCGAGCCATCGTCCTTGGCCACCGGCGCATCAAACAACTGGTCCAGTG
>JBCDCL010000347.1:0-4182 GCA_039182175.1 Planctomycetota bacterium | reverse complement strand
TGGAGACGTCGGTCGACTGGTGGCCGAGCGACTACGGCCACTACGGCCCGCAGATGATCCGCATGGCGTGGCACGCAGCGGGCACCTACCGTATCGCCGATGGGCGTGGTGGTGCTGGCTCAGGCATGATTCGCTTCTTGCCGCTCGGCAGTTGGGTCGACAACGGCAACATCGACAAGTCGCGACGACTGCTTTGGCCAATCAAGAAGAAGTACGGCGCCAAGCTTTCGTGGGCGGACCTTATCGTGCTCACAGGCAACTGTGCCCTGGAGTCGATGGGGCTGCCGACTTCTGGCTTCGGCGGTGGTCGGCTCGATGGCTGGGAAGCCGATAACGGAACTTTTTGGGGTCACGAGACCGAAATGCAGGGCCGGGAGCGGTGGACTGAAAGCCTGTCTGCCAATCCGGACGCCGACCTGGCGAATCCGCTCGGCGCCACCGAGATGTCCCTCATCTACGTCAACCCAGAAGGGCCCGGCGGCGATGGCGACCCCGTGGGATCGGCTCGCGAAATCCGTGAGTCATTCGCCCGCATGGCGATGAACGATGAAGAGACAGTCGCGTTGATCGCGGGCGGGCATGCCTTTGGCAAGAGTCACGGCGCCACGCCGAAAGAACATCTCGGACCGGCCCCTGGTGGCTGCCCGATCCACAACCAAGGCCTCGGCTGGATCAACTCCAAGGGGACTGGCAACGCCGAGTACACCACCACCAACGGCATCGAAGGCTCTTGGACGTCGCAGCCTACGCAGTGGGACAACGATTATTTAACCAATCTGTTTAGCTACGAGTGGGAGAAAACCAAAAGCCCTGCCGGCGCCCTGCAGTGGCGGCCCGTCGACGGTCAAGGCGCTCCCACTACGCCCGATGCCCACATCGACGGCAAGCAGCACGAGCTGATGATGATGACCTCGGACATCGCACTCAAGGTCGATCCCGACTACGAGCGTGTGTGCCGGAAGTTTCTCGACGACTTCGATTACTTCGGCAAGGCGTTCGCCGACGCGTGGTACAAGCTCATCCACCGCGACATGGGACCGAAGGTACGCTACGTCGGCAAAGAAGTGCCCGCTGAAGACAAGATTTGGCAAGATCCCGTTCCCGCGTGTGATCATGAGCTTATCAACGATGGCGACATCGCCGAACTCAAGCGAACGATTCTCGAATCGGGTCCAACGATTCAGGAACTCGTGCTGACGGCTTGGGGCTCTGCATCGACGTTCCGCAATACGGACAAGCGGGGAGGCGCCAACGGCGCTCGCATCCGCCTCGCCCCGCAGAAAGACTGGGAGGTCAACCAGCCTGACCAACTTGCCGAGGTGCTTAGTCACCTTGAGCGAATTAAGCGTGACTTTGCTAAAGAAGTTTCGGTCGCCGACTTGATCGTGCTGGGAGGCTGTGCCGCCGTGGAAGAGGCGGCGTCACGCGCGGGCGTCGACGTCACCGTGCCATTCACGCCTGGGCGGATGGACGCCACAGACGAGCAGACCGACGCCAAGAGCTTTGAATGGCTCTATCCGGTGGTCGACGGCTTCCGTAACTACCAACGGCGGAAGTACGACGCCTCGACCGAGTCGCTGTTCCTCGATCAGGCGAACCGATTGGCACTGACGGCGCCCGAGATGACTGCACTGACGGGCGGCATGCGGGCAATTGGCGCCAACTGGGACGGCTCGGACCACGGCGTCTTTACCGATCGCCCAGGACAGCTCACCAACGACTTCTTCGTCAACCTTTACGACATGCAGATCGTCTGGTCGCCCACCGATGACGAGCAAATGCAGTTTGAGGGCCAAGACCGAGACTCGGGCGAATTGCGTTACACGGCGACCCGGTCCGACCTCATCTTTGGCGCCGACCCCCAGCTGCGCGCAGTTGGCGAGGTCTACGCCGCCGATGACGGTCACGAGCGGCTCGTGCACGACTTCGTCGCTGCGTGGGACAAAGTGATGATGCTCGATCGATTTGAACTTTTGAATGTCAAACCCCATCGTCCGGGCGTATAACGATCGGCCGACGCCCGTGTTAACTTACCGCAGTTGAAAGTGTGAAAAAGTATGTCAAAGCCACCCGCAGTTGACCCTAGCGAGCCAACCACCGGCACCGACGATTGGCAAAAGTACGCCAAACATCGCGGCCGTGTGCTGCACCGCGAACAGCTTGCCGATCGCGTGCATCTGTACATCGTCGAGAAGCCAGACGGATTCGATTTTCGGCCAGGCCAAGCCGTCAGTCTTGCGATCGATGAAGAAGGTTGGCGTGAGGAGAAACGACCTTTCACAATGACCAGCTTGCCGAGCAACCCACGGCTAGAGTTCATTGTAAAGTCGTATCCAACCGACGAATTTCCCGACCACGACGGCATGACCGAGCAGCTAGGCCGCGAGGTTGAGGTCGGCGACCGGGTGTTGTTTGGCGATGCTTGGGGGGCGATCGAGTATCGCGGGCCGGGAGTCTTCCTCGCCGGCGGAGCGGGCATCACACCCTTCGTGGCGATCCTCCGTCAACTAGAGCAAGATAAACAGCTCGCCGGCAATCGGCTATTCTTTAGCAACAGTAAGAAGAAGGACGTCTTCCTGCAGGGCGAGCTTTTCCGCCTCCTCGGCCCGTCGGTCGTCTGCACGCTCACTGATGAGAAGCATACGGATTACGAGGCCGGCATAATTGACCGCGACTGGCTTGAAAGCCGTGTCGATCGCTTCGATCAGCCCTTCTACCTCTGCGGCCCGCCAGCGATGGTAGAGGAACTATCGGAGACCCTCAGCGAACTCGGCGTGAGCGACGCAAACTTAGTCAAGGAAGAGAGCTAGCGAGTCGTGGAGAGGCGGCGGAGGTTGCCGCGGCGGGCGAATTAGCGTGCATGAGCTAGGCATCTCGCTCCAACTCACGCACGCATGCGTAGTTAAGCGTTGCAACGAAGATCGAACCTCCCACGAGGTTACCGAACAGTGCAACCGGCACGAAAGTTAGATGCCCGAGTTTGCGAAGTTCGCCGTCCGACAACATCGCAGTAAATAGCTCGGTTGAACCTGCAATCGAGTGATGGAATCCACACAAGCCGATCAAGAAGGTCACGACGAAGATCGCCATCATCTGCGCTTGCGGTCGCGGACAGATGCAGATCAGCCACCCTCCGAGCGCCATCAACCAGCCGGCGTGCAGCGCGCTAAAAAATAGTTCAAACGACGAGTACTCTATCAGGTGCTTTCCGAGTTCAGTAATCCCGTGCTCAGCGTGGAGGACTTCAAACACCGTCGAAAGCAGCAAGCTGCCTAGAAGGGTTCCGATCAGATTGCCGGCCACGACTAGTAGCCACAGTCGTATTAGGGAGGCAATGGAAGCGGCACGGTCGAGCACCGGATAAAGCGCAGTCGCCGTATGTTCGGTGAAGAGCTGGGCGCCGCTCAAGATGCAAAGCATGAATCCAAGCGGATAAGCGAAAGCGGCCGCCAGTCGGATGACGCCAGGATGCACGCCGGCCTCGTGTAGCGTGGCATGCACCACGGCGACCGCTGCCGCCGAGAAACCGACGACGAGACCTGCCGCCGTTGACGACAGCAAGAGTGCGGCCGTAGGCCGCCTCATTTGATGCAGTCCCTCGCGGATGGCGATTTGAAGAGCATCGTCCGGATGCCGAAGGTGTTCGTCGGTTCGCTTGACGATG
This sequence comes from Planctomycetota bacterium, assembly GCA_039182175.1. GTDB lineage: Bacteria > Planctomycetota > Planctomycetia > Pirellulales > Lacipirellulaceae > JBCCQL01. The sequence continues at coordinate 518 of JBCDCL010000347.1, read as the reverse complement.
ACGTGGGTAAAGTTCTCGTCCTCAGATCGTCTTTCCGCAGAGCGTTCGTTTTGGCCGTCGCCCGTCTCGTCTATGTTCTCTGTATTGTCGTTAGCAGTGCTATCCGGCGTCATAGTATCGTTGCCTTTCGAGAATAGGCGCAGAGCGTAAGCTTCACCTGGTTGAGAACAGAGACAGCACTTTTGTAGCGAACGCTAAGCTATGAGTGACAAGGGAAGATAGCCAGGAGGCAGCTTAAGGGAAGCCGAGTAAACGTGACGGGGGACGCTTTGTGGTCGCAGAGTTTCTGCCTGATACTGGTCCTCTTTTTTGTCCGAGAGATCCCTAGCCGTTGTTGGCTCACTCCCTTTAGGTGTCCAGCGAATATCGTACCGTGCGCTTACTTGCCGGCCGATTTTATAGGACCTCACGTCTATTTGCCGTTCACAGGACTCTATGGATCAGCGCCCCTCGACCGTTGGCAAGCAGCAGCATCCCGTCACGCCGGATGGCCGGTACTTTGTAGTGCGGGGACGGCT
>JBCDCL010000346.1:0-4187 GCA_039182175.1 Planctomycetota bacterium | reverse complement strand
TGCCACGTGGCGGCTGCCGCTCGCAGCCGTCATCGCCACCGCCATGGTTTCCTATCTCGCTGGTTCGCGGACGCCGGAAGTGGCGTGCGAGGTGGAATATGTCGTGCAAGTCGTGGCGCCTGCGACGGCGCCAACCACTCGTAGCGTGGAACGCCTGATTGGATTGCCCGAAGTCAACATCGCCATCGAACCGACTCGCGAATGGCAGTCGACTCGCGAGTAGGGTCGATGGCGATGTTGACTTCGGGCAATCCAATCAGGCGTTCCACGCTACGAGTGGTTGGCGCCGTCGCAGGCGCCACGACTTGCACGACATATTACACCTCGCACGCCACTTCCGGCGTCCGCGAACCAGCGAGATAGGAAACCATGGCGGTGGCGATGACGGCTGCGAGCGGCAGCCGCCACGTGGCAAAGCTTTTATTTATGCCGTCTGCGTGCATTGGTTTAGCCCTGGGCAGGTATCGGAACGGTTCGTATCGGAACCATCGGAACGCCATCGGCCATCGCCTCATCATTCGCCAACCTCCCGTCATGGCTTAACAGCCGCCGCTAGCCGGCGTGCTCGTAGGTGGCAACAATATAGGCTGTCAAACACGGCTTCTGCTCGATCAGGTTCGCGAGATGTTCCGCGTCAAAATTTGCGGCGTTACCAACCCGGGCGATGCTCTGGCGGCGGTCGAGGCAGGCGCCGATACGATCGGGCTGAATTTCTATCCGCGTAGCAAGCGATTCGTCGCCGACGATGTCGCCACGGACATCGTGAAGGGACTGCCGGCGGATGTCTTGAAGATTGGTGTCTTCGTCAACTCGCCGGCTGACGAGATGCTGCAGACGGCACGGCGTGTCGGACTAACGGCGATACAGTTGCACGGCGATGAGCCGGCTACAATGCTTGCCGAACTCGAAGGATTTCCAGTCGTGCGGGCGCGTCGAATCGGCGCGAGCGGCTTGGCCGCGATCGCCAGCGATGCGGCCGCGTGTAAGCAAGCAGGTCGCGCGGCGGATGCGGTGCTTGTCGACGCGCCGGCGCCGGGCGAGTACGGCGGCGCCGGCGAGACCTTTGACTGGAATTCAGTCGTCGGGCACGAGGCAGTCTTGGGCGGCTTGCCGCTGATTCTGGCCGGCGGCCTGACACCCGCGAATGTCGCCGCGGCGATTGGCACCGTCCGTCCGGCGGGAGTGGATGTCGCCAGCGGCGTCGAGTCGGCGCCCGGCAAGAAAGACACCGCATTGATGGCTGCGTTTGTGAAAAATGCCCGCTCCGCATTCGATTCTTATGCGTCAGATTGACGCACCACGGCCTTCGCAAGCCTTGCCGGCAAGCCCCGTTAATAGCTATAGTGCTTCTCTAACCATGAGTGTTTGTTCGGCGGCTGCAAGGCAGTCGCTTCCCGCCCCCGCCGCTATTTCTCTGAAGGAGTCTATCCAGTGGCCCAAGTCGAGACGTCAAAGCTTCCCTACAAGGTGCTGGATTGCACGCCCGAAGAGTTCGAGCGGCTGGCCGCATTTGGCCGTAAAGAGATCACCCTGGCAGAAAATGAGATGCCCGGGTTGATGGCGTTGCGGGAGAAATATGGCGAGAGCAAGCCGCTCGCCGGCGCCCGGATTGCCGGTTGCCTGCACATGACCATCCAAACGGCAGTGTTGATTGAGACGCTCGCCGAACTTGGCGCCGAGGTCACTTGGAGTAGCTGCAATATTTTCAGCACCCAAGATCATGCCGCCTGTGCGATCGCCAAAGCGGGCTTCCCCGTCTTTGCTTGGAAGGGCGAGACCGAAGAGGAGTTCGATTGGTGCATCGAGCAAACGATCACCGCCTTCCCCTCGGGCAAGCCGCTGAACATGATCTTGGACGATGGTGGTGACCTGACCGCCATGATCCACGATCGCTTCCCAGAGTTGCTAGAAGGCATCAAGGGCCTATCCGAAGAAACCACCGCCGGCATTCACCGCCTGGAAGTGCTCAACAAAGAAGGTCGCCTCGGCGTGCCGGCGATCAACGTCAACGACTCGGCGACGAAGAGCAAGTTCGATAACCTCTACGGCTGCCGCGAATCGCTCGCCGACGGCGTCAAGCGAGCGACCGACATCATGCTCGCTGGCAAGGTTGCCGTGGTGTGCGGCTACGGCGACGTCGGCAAAGGCTGTGCTCACAGTCTGCAACGATATGGCTGCCGCGTGATCGTCACGGAGATCGACCCCATCAACGCCCTACAGGCTGCGATGGAAGGTTTCGAAGTCGTGACGATGGAAGACGCCTGCAAGGAAGGCAACTTGTTCGTTACCACGACGGGCAACAAGGACATCGTCCTCGGCGAACACATGGTTCACATGCCCGAGGACGCCATCCTGTGCAACATTGGCCACTTCGATACCGAGATCGATATCGCTTGGCTCGAGTCGCAAGTCGACGCGGGCAAAGTTGACAAGGTTGAGATCAAGGGTGAGAAGGAAGGCGCGGTCGATCGCTACACGTTCAAGGACTCGGGCCGGTCGATCATCGTTCTCGCTAAGGGACGCCTGGTGAATTTGGGATGCGCCACGGGGCATCCCAGCTTTGTGATGAGCACTTCGTTCACCAACCAGTGCCTGGCACAAATCGAGCTTTGGAACAACGCAGGTGAGTACGACACCAAGGTCTACCTGATGCCGAAGCGGCTGGATGAAGAGGTGGCCCGTTTGCACCTCGACAAGCTGGGCGTCAAGCTCACGAAGCTGACCCAAGAACAGGCCGACTACATCGGCGTGCCCGTTGAAGGTCCGTACAAGCCAGAGCACTACCGCTACTAGGCCAACGGCGATTTCGCGATCATTCAAAAAAGCCGTCAGCGAAAGCTGGCGGCTTTTTTTCGTGCAGAGCAATCGAGAGCGGCTGCGAATGATCGAGCGGCGGTAGGCAGATCGGCCAGGGCGGAATAAACTGCGGCTCTACTGTGACGCTCAGTGCCCTGCCTTCCCCACCCGCCTTCCACTCTGTCTGCTCTGCTCCGATGCCCAATATAGAAGCCTTCCGCGGTATTCGTTACGACCTTGGTCACGTCGGTTCGCTGTCCAACGTGATCGCCCCGCCCTACGACGTCATCGATGGCGAGTTGCAGCAGGAGCTTTACGACAAGCACCCGCACAACTCGGTGCGGCTGATTTTGAACAAGGATGAGGAGAGCGACACCGACGTCGAAAATCGCTACACGCGCGCTGCCCATCTTCTACGGCAGTGGCAGCGGGATGGTGTGCTATTCACCGAAGGAGAGCCGGCCGTTTACGTTTACCACCAGGTCTATACCGAAGGCGGCGTCGAATACACACGGCGTGGGTTTATGTGCCGCACGCGGTTGGAGCGATTCGGCGAAGGCAATATCCATCCGCACGAAGAGACCCACGGCGGCGCAAAGGCCGACCGCCTAAAACTGTGGCGAGCCTGCAAGGCAAACCTGAGTCAGATCTTTGGCCTCTACCCGGACGAAACGAACCAAGCCCAGGATCTGCTCGAATCGGCGATCGTCGGCATCACGCCGCTCGAAGCAACCGATCACTTAAGCGTAGTGAATCGCATCTGGCCGGTGACCGACGGTCACGTCATCGCCCGGCTTCAGGCCTTGATGGGGCAGAAGCCTGTTTACATTGCGGATGGCCATCACCGGTACGAGACGGCTTGCAACTATCGCGACGAGCTGGCGGAGGCCCACGGCGGCATGCTCCCGCCCGAGCATCCGGCCAACTGCGTGCTGATGATGTGCGTTTCGATGAGCGATCCCGGCATGTTGGTGCTGCCCACACACCGGCTCTTCCGCGGCATGCCAGAGATGGATTCGGTAGAGCTGGCCCAAAAGCTGGGCGAGAACTTCAAAACGGAGTTTGCCGGCAGCGGACCCACCGAGGCTGCCGCCGTGTGGGGGAAGATCGAAGCCGAGGACGACCAGGGGACGCTTGCCCTCTATACCGCCGCCGACGAGCAGTGGACCCTTTGCCGGGTGACCGACACGGGCCGGGCCAAGATGGCGGAGCTGTCGACCGACCACTCGACCGATTGGCAGGGCCTGGGGGTAAGCCTCTTACACCGGTTGATCGTCGAGAATCTGCTCGATGCCCCCAGCACAGCGGCGCCGAAGTATGTCCGCTCGATCGAAGAAGTCGTCCAAGGCCTGACGCACGGCGATGACACGGGCCGCGACCTGACGGGCCAG
>JBCDCL010000345.1:0-4204 GCA_039182175.1 Planctomycetota bacterium | reverse complement strand
CACGCCAACGATCCTGAAGAGCTGCGACTGAGAATTTCTGCCCCGAAGCGACGCAGTGAGGAATAGCCAGCAGCAGCACAGGGAACCGCGTAGCGACCAGTGTGTGCGGACTCGCACCTCCGGCGCCGCCGGTCCATTTCTGTCGATTGCAGCGGTCGGCCTGCCCGTGACCGTTGCGGCGCCTAAAGTCGGTCTTGTTGATGAGCTACACTTGGGGGCTACGCACCCTACGACCTGCTCAATACCGCCGCTACCGTGACGCCCTCCCTGCCAGACCGCACTGAAACTACGCTCTCTCGCCTTCGCCCCCGACTGGAGGAGCGATTCGCCCACCGCGTTGAACCGGTAGAGTGGGAGGCCTTCACCCGGCGACTCGACGCCAACTTCGCCGAGTTGTTTGCGCCGCTCTACGAGCTGTACGGCCAGCAGTACGACTTCTTCTTCCACGTCGAGATGATGGTGCAAACCATTGCCGAGTCGTGGATTGGCCGGGCGGCCGATCTACGTGGGTTGGACGCCATTCGCGAGGACGACCCCGGCTGGTTTCAATCGCATCGCATGGTGGGCGCCACCTGCTACCTCGACCTCTTTGCTGGCGGGTTCGAACAGTTGGGCGAGAAGCTGCCCTACTTGAAAGAGTTAGGCATCACCTACCTGCACCTGATGCCCATCTTCCGCACACCGCCTGGAGAAGACGATGGCGGATACGCAGTAAGCGATTACCGCGAGACCGATCCGGCGCTTGGCACCGTCGACGAGCTCCGCGACGTCTGCTCGTTGCTGCGGCAACACGGCATCTCGCTGGCGTTGGACTTCGTGCTCAACCACACGGCCGACGATCACCAGTGGGCGAAGCAGGCGCTCGCCGGCAGCAAGGAGCACCAGGACTTTTACCTGATGTTTCCCGATCGAAAGACGCCCGACGCCTACGAGCAGCATCTAGAGGACGTCTTCCCCGACGATCACGATGGCGCCTTTAGCTACCGGCCGCGAATCAAGCAGTGGGTCTGGACGACTTTTCACACCTACCAGTGGGACTTGAACTACTCCAATCCTGCCGTGCTGCGGCAGATGACTGAGGAGATGCTGTTCCTCTGCAATCTGGGGATCGAAGTCGTCCGCATGGATGCCGTGGCCTTTCTGTGGAAGGAGCTATGCACCACGTGCCAGAATTTGCCCAACGCCCACAACGTACTGCGTGCCTTGAGCGCGGCGGCAAAGATCGCGGCGCCGGCAGCAGCGCTCAAAAGTGAAGCCATCGTCCACCCGGACGAGGTCTGCAAGTACATCGACACCAAGGAGTGCCAGCTCTCCTACAACCCGCAGCTGATGGCGCTGTTGTGGGACGCGCTCGCCACGAGAAAGACGACCGCCCTACGAGTGGCGATGCAGAAGCGCTTTCAAATTCCAGACGGCTGTGCGTGGGTGAATTACATCCGCTGTCACGACGACATCGGCTGGGCCTTCTCGGACGAAGACATCCACGCCGCCGGTTTCGATCCCCGGAGCCATCGCCGATTTCTCACCCAGTTTTACACCGGCCAGCACGAGGGTAGCTTTAGCCGGGGGCTCAAGTTTCAAGAGAATCCCGAGACAGGCGATGCCCGCGTCTCGGGAATGACCGCTTCGCTCGCCGGCCTAGAACATGCCATCGCCATCGACGACCCGGCAGAGATCGATCTGGCCATCCGGCGGATTGTCTTGCTGCACGGCGTCATTATGACCATCGGTGGCATGCCGCTTATTTACCTGGGCGACGAGATCGCGATGGAGAACGATTACTCCTTCGAAGAGGACGAGGAGAAGCATACTGATTCGCGCTGGGTGCATCGGCCGCCATTTGATTGGGATCGGAGTGAACAGCGGCACGATGCCGACACACCCCACGGCCGCGTTTATCAGAACCTCTTACGACTAATCCAGCTCCGCACGCAAAGCCTCGCCTTTGATCGTGCTGAGACGCAGTTTGTCGATCTCGGCAATGAGCATACGTTCGCCTTTTTCCGAAACCGCGACGAGCATTCGCTGCTAATGATTGGCAACTTCTCGGAGCACTCGCAGACGATTCCTGCAAAGCGGCTACGTGGCCTGGGCTTGCGGAAGACGCTTGTCGACATCTTTAAGGGCGAGGTCGTTACCGCCGGTCGGCAACTCGACCTGGAGCCCTACCAATTTATGGCGCTCGCAACGGGCTCGCATCACGACAGCTGAGCGAGCACTTAGCCCTAGCGAGCGAGCGGCTGCTAAAGGAAGTCGTAGTGGCCCAAGCCTTCGAGGATGCCACCGGCGTAGCTCGACTCGGCGAAGTAAACTCGTGCGGCCTTGGCTTGCCGTAGCGAGGCTAACTCCTCGTCGTGGTTGGCAACGACAATCCCGGCCGTCTTGCCTTGCAGCATATCTCGGTCGTTGCCCGAGTCGCCGGCGGTTGCGATATTCTCGATGGCAATTCCCCACTTGTCGGCCAAGTATCGCACCGCCTTCCCCTTGGACGCCCGATGGGGAAGCACGTCCAGGAAGGTGCCGTGCGAGAGCACTAGCGAGTAGGCACTCTTGGTGGTCGCCAAGACCTCGCGGACTTGCCGCAAGGCGGTGTTGATGTCGACCTGGGCGTCGATGTCGTAGCTGACTTTGAATTCTCGCTGAGCGAAATCCCGTTCTTGTAACTGCAGGAAGCTGAGCGAAGACAACGCCTCGCGGATGCGGTCTGGCTTCCATCGCGGCCGTAGCCGGCTCGCCCAACCGCGGTCGGGCACAAAGTCCGCACCGTAGTAAATCTCGGCGCCGACCGAACAGACCGCCAGGTCGATGTCTTCGATGCCTGCCTCTTCGAGCGCCTGTTTGGTCAGCTCAATCGATCGCCCCGAGGCGATGCCAAACCCGAGCCTGCCGCGGTGCTCTTCGAGGGTTTGCCGAATTTGCGCAAGCGACTCGTCATCGCCTAGCAGGGTGTTATCGATGTCGGTGATCAGCAGTCGCTCGACATTTGCCAGCCGTCTGCCCACGGCTGGCGAGACGGGGACACGCTCTGGATCGCTGTGCGAATCGATTAGCGACCTAACGGCGCCAACATACCGCTCGGCATGCGTCGCCCAACTGTAATGCTCGCGAACCAAGTTGATGCCGTTGCTAGAACGCGTTTCCCAGGCTTCTTGATCGGTAACCGAATCGAGCAAGGCATTGGTTAGCGCCTCGCTGTCATTCACGTCGACCAAGAGACCGCTTTTGCAGTTTGCAGCAATGTCTTGCGGGCCACCATTTTCGGTGACCACAAAGGGCAACCCGACCGCCGAGGCTTCGATCGCCGTTAGGCCGAAGAGCTCGATAAACGCCGTGTTGACGAACACGCCACGCGACGCCGCAGCCAGCCGATAAAGCTCGGGCACGTCGTATTCCGAGTCATGGTTCTTCGGAATCGCCATCTTGCCGTACAGGTTGTAGCGATCCATTGCGAGCAGCATGTCGGTTAGCACCGTCTGCTCGTTCTCAGGCATCTCTTCGATGTTGTCGCGAATGCCTGCCAAGATCACCAGGTTGGCGATTGCCTGGAGCTGGTTGCTGTTGCCATAGGCATCGACCAGGGCGCCAATATTCTTCCGCCGGTCTGGCCGGCAGAGCGCCAAGATGAGCGGCTTGTCTTGCTCGAAGTGGAAGCGAGATAGCTCGCTCGTCATCCGCATGCGGGCTTGCTTGAAGTGCTCATCGATTTCTGGCGACGGCAGATCGTACTCGTAGTAAGGGAAGAAACGTTCCAAGTCGGTGCCAGGCGGAATCACCTGAAAATTGGCGTCGGGGCGACTTGGATAAAGCCCCCACTGCGAAGCTTGCTCGTGCGTCGTGCTCGTGACAATCATGTCAGCAACGCCCAAGCAGTCCTGCTCGACCGAAATCCGATGATCCATCGACAGCAGTTTATTAGCTTGCTCTACAGTCCAACCTTCTTCGAGCAAGTAATCCAGCTTTGGTTTCCCCAGCGAGTGGCCGGTGAAGACAAATGGCACGCCGAACGCGCTGGCTACCTCTTTGCAGACGTAGCCCGCGTCGGCATAGTGCCCATGGACAAGATCAGGCGTGCGACCCTCGCTACGCGTGAACGCGATCATGTTGTCGGCGTACTCATCCAAGTGCGGCCACAGCCGCTCTTTGGCGATGTACCGTCCGCCGCCGCACGGCAGCCTGACCAACCGGCAGCCGGGGGCGATCTCTT
>JBCDCL010000344.1:0-4215 GCA_039182175.1 Planctomycetota bacterium | reverse complement strand
CGAGCCGTGTCTCGCTGCCGACAAGCAGCGCACACGGTGTATCGTTAACACGCAGATAGCGAGCGGCGATTTTAATGCATGAATTCATGGCGGCCGGATAGTAAAGATCGAATCACGCGATGGCTATGTCAGCTGTCAGGCATGTGATTGCCATCCGTGCTAGCGGCCGGTTACTCCCGCTATTTTCAGGCGGTCGAAGCAGCCTTGACGGCGATCGGCGAATGCCCGACTATTCCGCCGCTTGGCCAATTGCCCCGCAGCGATCGGCCAACGCGATCGAAGGATCGATCGCGGCAATTTAGCGCACCGGCAAGGAGGCCTGGAGCGTGCCCGCACCCACGACCAATCGACCCGTCGGCGTGCGTCTTACCGACGTGCTGGCGCCAATCTACCCGCCAACGGCGGATTGCTACGCGACTACTTGCACGAATCAGGCAAGCCAATGTCGCGAAGGCGACGTTTACGTAGCCCCCGATGGCGATGCAGCCACGGTCCTGCCGCTTGTCGCCAACGCCATCGCCAACGGCGCCAGCGTTGTCGTCACAAGCCAACTACTGCCGGTGGCGCAAGTACCGCAGTATGTGGTTGCGGATACGCGAGAAGCATTCGCCACGCTCTGCCACGCACTGGTGGGAAACCCTGCGGAGCAACTTCACTGCACTGCGATCGCGGGCGGTCTGGGTAAGAGTTCGGTCATTGGTTTGCTCAACTCGATCTACCGCGTTGCTGGATACACCGCTGCCACTGCCGATGATGATCAGTCCTTCGATGGCTCCGGCATCCGCAAGGTCGACGGCAAATCTTCGAGCCCGGCAGCGGCAGCATCTTGGCTTGGTCGAAGCAACGCCAACGGCTGCGACGACGCTTTGATTGAGGCGTCACAACATGCATCGGTAGACCGACGCTTCGCTGGCATCACGTTTCAAACGGTTTGCGTAACGAATCTCACCACCAAGACGCCAAGCACTTCGCGGCAAAGTGAACGAGCGAAGATCGCCTGGGCGTGCAAGCAACTGGCCGACGACGGCACGCTTGTCCTCAACGCCGACGATCAAGACTGCTGCCGATTGTTGTCCGAAGTGACCGGGGAAGCGATTACCTTCGGCTTCGGTGAGACCGCCGACGTACGTGGGCAAATCCTGCAGCGACACACCGCGGGCCAAGTTCTGCTGATTCGTTACGGCAGCGAATCGGTGGCGATCGAAACCTCAACAGTCGGCGACGCCCATGCCTCCAACTGTTTGGCGGCGGCCGCCACTGCTCTGGCACAGGGAATCAGCCTCAAGCACACCGCCCACGGAATTGAGTCGGCCCCTGGCGTTACCGGCGTCATGCAGCCGGTGGTTTGTGGCCAAGCCTTCCCCGTCTATCTCGATCGCGCGGCGTCGCCTGCAGCAGTCGCCGAAGCAACGCGTAGCGTTGCGAAGGTCGCCAATCATCGCGTCCTGACCGTTGTTGCTGAGCAAGTTTCGCGGGAATCAGCGGAGCTATCGATCAACGCGGCCCGCGTGGCAAGCGAAATCGTACTGGTACCGCGGCAAGTTGCAGGATCGCTAGGCAGCGTTGACGGCGTGCGAGTTGTCGAAGACCGCTTCACCGCGATTGCACTTGCGTTGGCATTGGCCGATCCGGGCGATGCAGTCGTCGTCTTAGGTTGCGAGCCATCGACCAGTGGCGAGGACAGCGACGAACAAACCGTGCGGCAGCTCCTGCAACTACGACTGGAGAACGAGGAGGAAGTGGCGGCGGCGGGCTGATGCTATTCCACGCCACCGACGCCAAGCCAAACAAACCATGCTGAAGCTTCATCGTCGACCGTCCTGCGATTGCGGGGTCACGGGTCGGTCACCCTCCCCTGGGTCGAAGCCTTTACACTGCGGATATGACGATTACTGGGTCAATCGCCTGTCTGCGGATGCTTCACGATGGAGCTTTTCTAGCTGAGCACCGGGGTGGCAATGCTGCCCCGGTCGCTCAGCCGATACACGAGGCGGTCGCCATCGGCGGTTGGCGACCACCGGCGCCTCGGTAACCCGACCACCGCCGCAGCCGATAGCAGACCATCATGCTCAACGGACCTCACATCGTTTTCGCCGGCGGCGGCGCTCTGGGCAATCTCTACCCAGGTTTCGCCATCGCCAAGCACCTCGAGCAGCGGCTGGCTAACGTACAAGTCACGTTCGCAGGTGACGGCCGAGCGGTAGAACGTCACTTGGTTCGCGGCGAAGGCTACAACTACGTGGCGATGCCCGGCCGCACGGCGCCAACCGGCCCGCTCGAGGCAGTTCGGTTCGTGACCGACAACGTTGCCGGCTTCTGGGCGTCTCGCTGGATGGTCCGCGAGCAGCAAGTCTCCTTAGTTTTTGGCATGGGTGGTTGCGCAAGTTCGGCGATGGTGCGGGCAGCACACGGGCGGGGCATCCCATTTATGCTGCTGGAGCAAAGTGCCGTGGCGTCACGCATCACGCGGCGTATGGCCCACGCGGCCGAAGCCGTCTGCGGAGCGTTTGAAGCGGTGCAGCCACACCTGCCGGTGCATGCTCCTTTCGTACTCACCGGAACACCCGGTCGGCCAACGTTTGAGACATTGCACGCCTCGCGGACCAAGTATGCAGCTGGTTCTTCGCACGAAGAGAGCACGCACCTGAAGCGGCTCGTCGTGATCGGCGGAACCGATCGATCGAATACACTCAACGAATCGACGCCGGACGCCCTGGCGAATCTCGTTGCCGAGCTCGACGGCTGGCAAGTGGTGCACCAAACGGGCGAAGGCCATCTGCAGGAAACGGAGCAACGCTATCGCACCCGAGGCGTAGACGCCTTGGTCGTGTCGCATATCGACGAGCTTGCGTCGCTGCTGTCGGAGACCGACCTGGTCCTCTGCCGGTCGGGAGGCACGATGCTGGCGGAGTTGTCCCTAGCTGGCGTGCCGGCGGTGCTTGTCCCCGCATCGGACGACGATGGCGACCAGCAACTCGCCAACGCACGGATTTACGCTGAATCGACCAGTTGCCCGGTCATCGATGAGTCACAAGCCGTTGGCGGTATGACAGCGGCCCTCCAGCAAGAGCTGCGAACGCTGCTGGTCGATTCGACGCGGCGGCGTGACCTCGCAGCGGCGTTCGGCAACCTCGCACGCCCCGACGCTGCCGAGCAAATTGCCGAGATCATTTGCGATGTGCTCTGCGGTTCGAGCATGCGAATGGCGGCGTAGTTCGCTCGATTTCTCGAGCGGGCTGAATTGGTCGGTTGCGGGTCAATGCTGCAAACGGCATTCTAAAGGCGTTCTTGGCTCGCTACTCGACTCGCATCTCTCACGGCAATGCTCCAACAAGAAGAGTTTGGCGTCACCGCTGCTGGTGACCCGGTCACCGCATTTACGCTTTCGAACCGCGGCGGAATGACCGTGCGATTGATGAATCGTGGCGCCACGCTACTGTCGGCAGAAGTTCCCGATCGCAACGGCACGCTCGCCGATGTTTTGCTGGGCTTCGACACGCTGGCGGAGTACGAAGGCGAGAAGAACCAGTACTTTGGTTGCACGGTCGGCCGCTACGCCAATCGGATCGCCGACGGCAAGTTCTGTTTAGCCGGCCGCGAGTATCAGCTGGCCGTCAACAGCCCGCCGAATTCACTCCACGGCGGCGGCGACCGCAGCTTTGATAAGGTCGTTTGGGCCGCCGACGCTTTTGAACGAGAGACGGAACGCGGCGTCGCGTTCCGCTACGTCAGCCCCGATGGCGAAGAGAACTATCCCGGCGAGTTGACCGCCAGCGTCGTTTACACGCTCAACGACGACAATGCCCTGCAGATTGACTATCGGGCAACGACCACGGCGCCGACGCCGGTCAACTTCGCCAATCACGCCTATTTCAATCTCCGCGGCGCCGGCACGGCGACGATCAACGATCACCTACTGCAGCTTAACGCCGACCGCTTTACACCGGTGAACGATGCCCTTATCCCGACCGGCGAGTTGCCGTCGGTTGCAGATAGCCCGTTCGACTTCCGTCGTCCGACGCTGATCGGCGAGCGGCTTGATGCCGTCAGCAGTTTGGCGACGACGGGCTACGATCACAACTTCGTTATCAACCGCTCTGCCGAGAATGACTTGACGCTCGCCGCTACGCTGACCGATCCCGAGTCGGGCCGGGTGCTGACCGTTTCGACCACCCAGCCGGGCGTGCAGTTTTACGGCGGCAACTTCCTCGCCGG
>JBCDCL010000343.1:0-4228 GCA_039182175.1 Planctomycetota bacterium | reverse complement strand
ACGCCAAGCTATGCGAAGTCGCCCAGGTGCTGACGTTCTTGGACAAACGATCAAGCGATCCGCAGCTGACGATCCACCGCCTGGAAGCACAGGATCTCTACTCGCAACCTGCCGACTGTCGGCCCGGGCATGGCCGTAGCGGAAAAGTTGCGAGTAGAGATCCTGTGCTTCCAGGCGGTGGATCGTCAGCTGCGGATCGCTTGATCGTTTGTCCAAGAACGTCAGCACCTGGGCGACTTCGCATAGCTTGGCGTACGAGCGGCCGATGAGTTCTAACTCGATGCCTTCGGCCAAGCTGTGGGCAGCCAAGTCGGCTCGGGCGACGTCGGCGCCAGCCATGGCGGCGTCCAATTCGCTGCTGCCGTAGACCGGCGCCCCGGCAATGCCGACGCCAAGGTTCTCCGCTGCATTCTCCTCGGCTGCGGCCGCGAGTTCGACCGCCGGTTCGCTAGCGGGCTCGGCAAAGCGGGCCGGTTCCGGCGGCGCCAGGGCATCGGCGCCCGTTGGTTCGATGAGTGGCGGCGGTTCGACAAACGAACTGGCTGCAGATTGCTCCGGCGTGTTCCGCGGCCCGCGTGTATCGGGTTCGATCGGCGCCTCGAACGTGGCTTGCTCTGCATCGGCGGGCGACGCAGGAGAGAAGCCCGAATCCGAGAAATCAGACGCCGAGAAATCAGACGCAGAGGAATCGCCCGGCATGAAGTCGTTCGATGCCAACTCATCTGCCGCCGATTCGTCGGGCGTGTCGTTTGCTGAATCGACGAAGGCTAGCAGGCCGAGCGTATCGTACGCCTGGTCGCCAACCGCCAGTAGCATGCCATAGCCAAGCGCAAGCCCAATCACGCCCCCGGCGGCGACCGTCGCCAACCGGCCAACACCCCAACTACGCCGCCGCCGCGGCTCGCTAGTCTCGGCAACATCGCCTGCCGATGCTTTTTCGACCGGATCGACTTCGACCGCAACGGCGTCGCTCTGGTAGTCGGCAGCAAAGTCATTGGCTAGCGGGGCAGACTCGGCAGCGCCGGCAACGTGCCTGGCCGTTTCGAGTTCGATACGCTCCGCCGGCAGCTCGGTGGGCGCCTGTTCGCCGGACAGCTCGCTTAGCTTCGCGCCAAAATCGGGCAGGATGCCCGGCGCGAACTCAATCGTAGCCGCCGGCTCGCTGGCTGCTTCTTCGGCGGGCGGTTCGCCAACGGACGACTCTTCAACGGGCGTTCGTTCACTAATGGACGCAACTTCGGGTGAAAGATCGCTCGCCGGCCGATCGCTCAGCAGCCGATCACCTAGCAGACGGTCGCTCAACACCGTGTCAGCATGTTCGGTCGCTGCCGGATCGGCACTGATCGTTGGTTGCTCTTCGGCTGGCGTGACCGCGGGCTCACCCGGCGTCTCGTCGTCGACGGTCAAATCGACGGTGCTATTGCGAAGCCACTCCGCAAGCGAGCCGCCGGCTGGCTCGTCGATGGTTTCATTGGCGGCCGGCTCGTCGGTCGGCACGTCGATCGGCTCATCAACCGTCGGCGCCGGCGCTTCGCTCCGTGGCGAGAGGCTTTGTGGCGCCAGGCTTGGCGGCGCCTGCTGCATCGGGCCGACCAGCGTGGCGATGGCTAGCTCGGTCACTTGCTGGGCGTCGACCTGGAACGCTATCTGGCACGCGGGGCAGCGGACCGCTTGATCGGGCAACGCCTCGGTGGGCACCACCAGCGTGGCGTCACAGTGTGGGCAGGACGCAACTTGGGTAACAGCAGCCATGACGCGTGCATCTCCGTAAGCTTCGCGGATTCTTCTTTGGCAACGGGCCGTCCCGGCCTCGCCCCACAGGCATTCGGCGGCAGCCCGTGGCAAAACGTGCCGGCAAGGCAAGCGGCGCCAGCCCTGCCGGTTTTGTCAGCCCCCTATTGTGCCCGGTTAGGCGATGGTGGGGTATCCCAATCGACGGGGTGGACTAAGTGGCTGGCGGCTAGAACGAAGCGAGCCCAACTGTGCTTCTTCCGACGACACGTAGGTCGTCGGCTAACGCCTTACCCACCGACCCCTGACCCCCCACCCCCGACCCCTCACCCCTCACTACGACTCAAATCCGTAGAGCCCGCCGTACTTGGTCGAAAGATGAGCCATCAGAGGCTCGTGCGAGAGGGGCTGGCCGGTGATTCGGGTGGCGAGTTCGCCGGCTGCGTACCGCCGGCCGTGGCAGTGAATGTGCTTACGCAGCCAGTCGCGTAAAGGTTGGAACTCGCCGCGAGAAAATTGGCCGTCCAAATCGCCCAGGTCCGTGCGGGCCTGATCGAAGAACTGCGAGGCATACAAATTGCCTAGCGTGTACGTCGGGAAATAGCCAAACAGCCCGGCACTCCAGTGCACGTCCTGCAGCACACCATCGGCAGCGGTGGGCGGGGCGATGCCGAGGTACTCCTGGTACTTTTCGTTCCAGGCGACGGGCAAATCGGCGACGGCCAACTCGCCGGTTAACAAGGCTTGCTCTAGTTCAAATCGGACGATGATGTGTAGGTTGTAGGTCGCCTCGTCACTTTCGGTCCGGATGAGCGATGGCTTCGATTCATTGACGGCGAAGCAAAACTCCTCGAAGCCCACTTCGCCGAGCGACTCGGGGAAGGCCTGCTGCATCGGCTGGTAAAAGTGGCGCCAGAAGGCTTCGCTCCGGCCGACAAGGTTTTCCCACATGCGGGATTGCGATTCGTGAATGCCTAGCGACACCGCTTCACCCAGCGGCAAGCCATAGGCGTCGGCGGGTAGGCCTTGCTCGTAAAGGCCGTGGCCCGCTTCGTGCAGGGTGCCGAAGAGGGCGCCGGCGAACTCGTGGTCGTCGTACCGCGTGGTAATGCGAACATCGCGAGGCCCGGCGCCGCCACAGAAGGGATGCGCGGTCACGTCAAGCCGGCCTGCATCAAAATCGAAACCAATCGCCGTGGCCGCCTGCTTGCCAAAAGCCACTTGGCGATCGACCGGGTAGTGCCGCGTGAGGATCTCGCTCTTCGGCCGGCGATCGCTGGCGGCGATCTTCTCGACCAGCGGCGTTAGTTGTTCCCGGAGTCCGCTCAGTACCCGCGTAACGTTGGCCGCCGTTTCGCCCGGCTCGTAGTCGTCTAGCAAGGCATCGTAGGGCGAGTCGTCATAGCCAATCGCCGCGGCCTCTTGCTGTTTGAGTTCGATCGTCTTTTCGAGCAGTGGCCGAAACTTCGCAAAGTCGTCCGCCGTGCGTGCTTCCTTCCACGCTTGTTGGCCAAGGCTGGCGGTGCGGCTTAGTTCGGCGACGAGCGACTCTGGCAGTTTGGTCTTCTTGTCGTAGTCACGCCGAAGGCCACGCACGTTGGCGCCGATGTCGGAGTGCGGATCGGCTGCTTCGGACGCGTCGGCTAGCTCGTCGAGCCACTCCCCCACTTGCGGATCGGTCTGCCGCTGATGAATAAGCCGGGCGAGCAACGCGCACTGCTCGGCCCGGTACTCGCCACCCGCGGGCGGCAAGTAGGTCTCTTCATCCCATTGCAGTAGGCCGGCGGTCGAAGCGAGTAGTGCCGTCTCGCGGGCGTGTTGGCAAAGCGATTGGTAGGCGTCGGTAGACATCGCAGCAGAGCTCCGGGCAGAAGGGTCCAGGCCGAGTTGCCAGGACGCCCCGGTTGTACGGACCGCCCGCCGGCGCGACAAGAGACGCCCGCCGGCAAGAGACGCATGGCGGCGAGAAGCGTTCGCTACGGCTCGCGATCATCCAGCGAGCGGCCAAACGGATTTTCGACCGCCGTCGGCTGGGCTGACAGCCGCCGCTCAAGATCGGTCGCTCGCGGATCGCGGAGGCTACTGGCGTCCCACTTCTTGTCAGGCCACGCATGGCAACCCGTCGCGGCAATCATGCCAGCAACGAACAACAGCACGGCGCCAAAGCGAGCAAGTTGCATCGTGGAAATCGACAACGGTTATCTCGACAAGAGGCAAAACCATAAATAACGGTCGACGCGGAAACTCTCAGATCGCTCGCCCGCTGTCCAGACCGACTGCAAAAGCAACAACCACAACCCGTCTGCCCAAAAGACGGCCCTGCTAGCCGGCGACCTACGCGTCGCCGGAGAACGATCGAATGGCAAGGCCTAGCCCTGACGCAGCCGGCGATGCGTATATCGCCGGCTGTTTTGCCGTAAGTTGCAGCCGCGCTACGACTGCCGCTTGCGTCGATCCACGCGCCGCTTCACGATTGACATCCCCTCACGCAGGGATT
>JBCDCL010000342.1:0-4235 GCA_039182175.1 Planctomycetota bacterium | reverse complement strand
TTGTCTAGCCGAAGCCATCGCCGGGTGACATCCGACTTGTCGCTGTACTCGAAGCGTTTGACGTTGTCGTCTTCTAGCTTGTAGTGAAAGCAGGTGACGTCCAAGCCGCGGCGGGCCAGGGCATCGTAGACGCGGACCACATGCCGGGCGTGGTCGTCGACAAAGACGACGGCTTTGAAATCTCGGTCGCACCGCGCGAGCAGCGTGAGCAACATGGCGCCTTTGTGCTGACCGGAGGTCATAAAGACGCCCGCCTCGAAGCTCACTTCTTTTGGATCGGCCGGCAGGTCGAATTGCTCGGCCTCTTCCGCCGTCAGGCCCGATTGCTCGACGGCGTCGCGATCGTACGGCAAATAGGGGCCGCACTCGGCGCCGGTGATCGGCAGCACCGTCTGCACGAAGTCGTATCCATTCTCTTCCAGTTCTAGCTCGGTTGCCGTGCGGAAGGCGTCACCACGCGACGTGAGCACGAGGGTCGAGATACCCATCTTCTGCATTTCGGCGATGTTGTCGGGGATCTCCGGCTGCGGGGGATGCATTTCGCCGAGCGAGAAAAGCAGCCCCTGAACTTCGAGCAAGCCGTCGAAATTATCGGCGACCAAGTGCTTCGACTTTGGATCGTACTCAAGCAGGTAGCTTTGCCATTCAAACCATTGGTCGCTACCAAAGTCGGTGTCCATGGCGAGCAGTGTGTTGTCGATATCGCATACCAACAGCACGTTCTCCGCACCGTATTGCTCGACGAGTTCGGCGACGACCGTCACCACGTCGGCGAAGTCTTCGGTCTCGAGTGCGCCCGATGCCAAAGTTTGGAGCGGCGCGGAGCCAATAAACAAGGCAATGGCCAGACCGATGGCGTAGCGGCAGAAGGGCGAGGTGCAAATCATCGGGGTGCGTCTTCGTCGGGGCAGGGCAAGATTACCGGGCGGGATGGCGGGGCGGGGCCGCCGGGGCTAGTTCGCTGGAGTTAGCGTCGCTGGGGTTAGCGCCCGCGGAATACTCCAGCATAATTCGCCCAGCTTGCCATCGCCACCGGCTCCGGCCCCCCAAATCCCGCTCAGAACGCCATGTCCCTCGATCCCCAAGAGAGCCAGTTCCTCCAGGCCGCAATTGCCGAAGCTCGCTCCGGGCTGGCAGAAGGGGGCATTCCGATCGGCTCCGTGTTGGTCCTCGATGGCGAGATTGTCGGCCGGGGCCACAACCGCCGCGTGCAGCAGGGCAGTGCGATTCTGCACGCGGAGATGGACGCCATTGAGAACGCCGGCCGCCTGTCGGCCACCGACTACCAGCGGAGCACCCTCTACAGCACGCTGTCGCCTTGCGACATGTGCAGCGGCACGGCGTTGCTCTACAACATCCCGCGAGTGATCGTTGGCGAGAACCGCACTTACCAAGGCCCCGAGGCGTACGTCCGCTCGCGAGGCGTCGAACTGACGATTGTCGACAACGACGAGTGCATCGGCCTGATGAAGCAATTTATCGCCGATCACCCGGCGCTTTGGAACGAAGACATCGGCGTCGAGTGAGGAGAGTTGGAAGTTGGAAGGCGCTAGTTGAAAGTTGCCTCTTGGAAGCTGTTGCATAGCGAATCTTCAACTAGCGCCTAGCGCCCGGCACCTAGCGCCTAGTTCACAATCGACATGGCGGGATGCCGGTGCAGAAGCGTTTGTAGCGGGTTAGTCCGCTGCCGCGGCTGACGCGGAGTTCAACCAGCGAGCCGCACTTTGGGCAGAATTCTGGCTCGTCCTCTTCCAGGGCGCCGGCCTCCGCCTTGCCTTGGCAGGCGACACAGCGTTTGGCGTCGGGAACGAATTCCAACCGCTCTGGGTCGATCGGCTCACGGCAGACCTCGCACAAGACGGCCGCCTGCCAGTCTCCCGGCGACTCGGCGGCATCCGAGAATTCATCGTCAAACTCGTCGCCTGCCGTCGGATCGCCAACCCGTAAACCAATCGACTTGCACAGCGGGCAGGTCATCCGCTTTGCGGCACTGGGCAAGAGTTCGGCTATCAGCTCGTCGCTCGGATCCTTATCGCGACGCAACTGCCCCACCAGCCGCAACCGGGCAGCCAGATCCGCGGCGCCAGCAACCGTTCGCCAGCCACATTCGGCACAGTGAAGAGTTCTCGCAAGCATTCGCCGAGTCTACCAACTTCGCACAGGGCTTCGCGCTAGCGATTTTCGCCTTGTTTCGCAATTTCAGGTTCGTCTAGCCGGCAAATCGGGCATCGTTTATGGTTCCCTGAAACGCTGGGCGAATGGAGCATCGCCGCAGCCGTACTGCACGAAGGGAATCGCTTGAATTACCAAGATCTCTACAACGAATACTGGCGCCGCGAAGATCGCCAGGGCGAGCATTCGTTCCAAAGCGTTGAGTCGGTCGCCGATGAAATCCAGCAGTGCGTTGGCATCGGCAAAGTGCTCGACGTCGGTTGTGGCAATGGCCATCTGGTGCGGCAGCTAAACCTCCGCGGCTTCGATGCCACGGGCATCGATGTCTCGGACGTGGCGGTCGAAGTGGCCAATGCTGCTAGCCCCGGTAGATTCCAGGTCGGTAGCATCCTCGACCTCCCGTTCGAGGACAACACGTTCGACTGCGTCGTCAGCACCGACTGTTTCGAGCACCTCGACGAAGAGGACGTGCCGAAGGCGCTAGCCGAGTTGCGACGTGTGTCGCGAGATACGCTCTACTTGCGTATCGCCCTGGCGGCGGATCGCGACAATCGGTGGCACCTTACTATCCAGAACCGAGAGTGGTGGGAATCTCGCTGCTTCGAGGCAGGCACACGCAAGCATCCGCGTTACTTCTTGGCCAGCCCGTTTGGTTGTCTTGATACGCAGCTCGACAATTGCACGATCGTCCTGACAAAGATTCACGATGAGGTTAACGAGCGATTTCCGCTCGACGTTCTCCTCGCCGAGCGAGAACTCCATACCGATATGAGCCGCGAGGCAGGGCGGCGATCGGATGCACACAACATGCGGTATTTCGAAGCCGCGCGGTGCATCAAGCCAGGCGACCGGGTGATCGACATTGCGTGCGGACTCGGCTAC
The DNA here is from genome assembly GCA_039182175.1 of Planctomycetota bacterium. Classification (GTDB taxonomy): domain Bacteria; phylum Planctomycetota; class Planctomycetia; order Pirellulales; family Lacipirellulaceae; genus JBCCQL01. The sequence continues at coordinate 1,181 of JBCDCL010000342.1, read as the reverse complement.
GGTTCGACCGTGATGACGCAGAATTCACGCTGCGAATCGTACCTAGGGATCGACAACAGCGACTATGCGGTCGAGTACGCCAATGCTTCGTTCGCTGCAGGCGAAAAGAACATCGAGTTCGAGAAAGGTTCGCTGCCCGAATGCCTGGGCAAGTTCGATGACGCCTCGTTCGACTTTGTCGCCAGCTTCGAGACGCTCGAACATCTGCAAGACACGCGTACCTATCTGAGCGAGTGTCAACGTATTTTGTCGCCGGGCGGGCGGTTGATGATCAGCGTCCCCAACGACTGGACCGAAGAAGACGGCTTGGATCCCAATCCGCACCACTACCACGTCTACGATTGGGGCAAGATTCTTGGCGAGCTTGAAGGGGATGGTTTTCTGGTCGAGCGGACTTTCGCCAAAACGGTCAGCCGGCGTAAAGAACAAGGGCAGTGGGTCACCCACGGTTACGAGTGGCAAGACTGCCCCGTCGAAGGGGTGGAGCAGAAGCCGAGTGAATGGTGCGTCGTGGTGGCGATGAAGAGCCCCTTCGCAACCGAGGGCGCCAAATACACCAATGCTGCGTTTGCCGAAGCTGCTGGACAGCCGGCGGGCAACGTGATTGACTTCGCCAACCAGTACGAAAACCCGTGGCTCTTTACGAGTCTGCTGTCGCGGTTCTTGCGTATCCAGCGTAAATCGCTACTCCAATCCACGGCCAAGCAAATCATCGACCGTGATCGTGGCAACGCCGACGAGGCAGCCGCGTTGTGCGTCACTGCTTACACGCTGCTGGGAAGCGATACCTCGTGGGACGAAGTAGAGCAGTTGCTCGCTCGCTTTGCGTCGCACACCGCAGAGCGTGACTGGCACACCGCTGAGCCGATTCAGGTTCGCTGGGCTGCGTCGCTTTCCTACGTTGCGGGCCTGCTCTGTTTGCAGTGCGGCCGGCGTGATCTAGCGGGGCAGCACTTTGAAGCGTGCGTTGCGGTTCCGTTCTTACAGTATTCGCCGGTGCTGGCTACTAAGACGGTTGGCGCCGCCATCAAGCGGGCGACGTTGGCATTGTGCGACCGCGATCTTGCGGCGGCAGAGCATTGGCTCAAGCGAGGCGTCGTCGCCAGTCAGCAGGCCGTTTGCCAAAATTGGGAAGAAGCCTTCGGCGATCTCACCCAGCAGCCACTGCCAGTGTTTCACGA
>JBCDCL010000341.1:0-4237 GCA_039182175.1 Planctomycetota bacterium | reverse complement strand
GCGTCGTAGGCACGCAGCACTCGTTCGAGTTCGGCTGCCGAGAAGGGAGCGTCGTCATTCTGCGTCAGCGAAGTCGCCTGCGGCGGCCCCCGCCGAGCGTTTTCCATGACGTTCAGTTCATAGGGCGAATCGGCAACCAATGCTGGGACGCCACGGTCGACTGCTGACTCAGGCAGAGGCGTGCCTCCGTAGCTCAGCCCCGGCGCCGCATACCTACCGAGCAGGTCTGGCGTAGTGGCAAACCCACTCGGTAGGGCGCCGCCGAGCGACACCAGCGACGCCTGCCGCCGCGCGGCGGCAGTCACCGGCGCCGGGTTCACATCGTTAACGATCGTTCCGTCGATCCACGCAAGATCTTCTACCCCCTTGCTCGCCGTATTGCGATCGAAGCTTGGGAAGTCATAGAGCTCGAATGCCGAAAGCGGATCGGTTGTCTGTCGCGACTCGATTAAGCCGTCGCTGAAATTGATCCCCGAACCAGGTCGACTACCGCCACCGGCTGCCAAGTAGAGTTCGACGCTGCCATAGCGGCCAAACGATGTTTCACTGACCAAAGGCGCCAAACTTGTGTTGGGCGTTGTTGTGAACCCCTCCGGCACGCGGCGACCGAACAGTAGGCGGGCATAGTCGTCGTAGGTTGGATCGCCAATGCGGGTCTGATTGTTGAGAATCATGTCGGGCGACATCACCGGCCGCAGCGTGATATCCCCCGGCCCCCAACCCGTGCCATGCGGCAGTTGGTTGCTGCTAAAGAGACTGCTGCCACTGATGCCGAGAATGCTACTCGCCCCTGTCGCAAGGTTGAAGTTCTCGATGCCATTGCCGTCGGTCGAGCCATCTAGGTCGGCGCCGGCTAAGTGATCTTTCGAGCCGTGATCGTTCAGATTGAGCCGGCCATCCATGTCTTCGATCAAGATGGCGTACAGCGGCTTATAGAGCCGGCCGTCAGAAGTCCGCTGCACCGGATCGCCCAGGTCGACCCACACGCTATCGGGCACGCCATCGTTGTCATTGTCCACGTCCCACGGCCCGGTCGTCTCCCAAGTGGGGAAGATGATCTCGCCGTTTGCGTCGTCAACAAGCCGACCAACGTTGTTTACCCCGATTCGATTGCGATAGCGAGAGTCAGGATTGCTGCCGTCGAAATTGGGATGATCCTCTCGCGTGGGACGCAACATGATCTTGCGTTTGATCGTTGCAATCTGGCCTGCCTGGGCGGCGGATAGACCGAACTGAGGGTTCCCATTGACATCGTAAGGCTCAACAACCGCCCGCATACGTACATTGGGATCACTGATCGTGGCGGTCAGCCAGGGAGCGTTAAGTATTCGATAGAACCAGTAGTTGACCAGCGATGGTCGGTGGAACGACGGAATCGGCACATCGTCGGTCAAGAATCGCACGCCCACATCGTTATTGCACACGCCCTGCGTACGGGAGTCGAATAGCTCGATCGATGGAATGTTCGAAGAGAGAAGATTTTGACTCGTGATACGTGCGGAGGCTCGCGGCGTGAGCGATTGCAGCGCTAAGAACATATTCTGGAAGTCGGCCGCGTCGTAAGACTCATCGCTACCGCCACGCCCGGGGTAGATTCCGTAATCGAATCGAAATTGTTCTCTCTGTCCCGGGATTGTGGGATCGAAGTCGCGCAGAAAGATTTCGTTGGCCATGTAACGGGCGTTCGGCAACAGCGCTACTGGCGCGAACTGGGGGAGCATCGGGTCAGCGTCGGCGAAGATCTCGAGCGCCGACAACTTCGGATCGGCAATCCCAGCAAACGGGTTAAAGCCAACCCCCGCCCCATTGTTCGGCCGGCCGTTAACCATGAATCGCACGCCGAAGAACGAATCGTTGTCGGCAATCTCGCCAAAATTCGTAGCGGTGTCTTCGACCCTTAGCAGATCGTTACTGTCACCTAGTTGGGGATTCGTTCCGAGTTGCAGCGGCTGGCCGTCGTTGCGTGGGAAAGCGAGCACTCGAAAACGAGCAATGCCACGTTCTCGCGGATCAGGGCTAGCGACGTTTGGATCGACGATAAAGTCGTACTGAACGATTCGGGCGGTTTGCCCCTTCGCAGGGCCTTCCAAGATGGTGAGCAAGCAGCCGTTGTAATAGCCGCCGACACGAGACAAGCGATGGTTGGTAGTCAAGCCCGACTGGTTAAGCTCGAGATCGACCACGTACTCCGAACTCAAACCGACCTGGTTGTCGCTTACGTCTACGCCAAGGTCGTCGTTGACATAGATATCAATGAACTGCCCATTCGTCGGTCCGAGGAGATTGTTGTTTGTGGCGTCGGCATATCGCGAAATGAAATCAGGAAACTCAAGAGGCGCCCGACTACTAGGATCACGATTGGATGTAGCGGGGTTGCTCCGGAACGTTGGAGCCGCAAAGCCACGGGACAAATCGTTTATGTTTCGCGGGATGCCAGCAAAGACATGCCCCACGAAGCCGTCGGTACCGTAGGTGTCTCGCAGCAAACTGTGAAAGCGAATCGCAGAGTGCGGGTTGTTGGTGTCACGCAAGACTTGCAATAGCGCACGCTCTAGCCGATCGCCCGCCTGTAGGGAAGTCTCGTTTGACCGCTCCACGGCTTTGCTGCCGGTGCGGTAGCTGGCGGTGGTGACGACAAACGTCGTGCCAACCAGCAAGAAGAGCACCAGCATGCTGAGCACCACCAGCAGCAGCACGCCGCGACGGCTATCACGCTGGCGCCGCTGACGCAATTGCCGGCGCCGCTCGCGGATGCGTTCGGTCTGTTTCGATTGCAAAGTTCGCGACATCTTTCCACTTCTCCAACAAACGGCCCCTCAGCCCCAACCTGCCCCCAAGCCCCCAAGCCCCTGACCTCTGACCTCTGGCCTCTGGCCCCTCAATCCACATCCCACGCTGAGCCGGGATTGAGCTTCATCGTCCGCGTATGAACGGTCACCACATCGGGCACGATGACCATCCGCAAATCGTTTTGGATGCCGGTGGCTGGGTCGGAGGCATCGCCGCCTGGTGTCCATGGCCAGTCCGGCCCGCGTACGAAGATCGACGCCGACACTTGCGGGTCCTCTTCGATCGAAATCACGCGATACCACTGGCAGAACAACAGCGGCTGCAAGGAGGTGCTCTGCGGATGCGGACCGAAGAGCATCACCCATTGGCCCTCGGCAAGTTTTTCGAGCGGCGATTCGACGAGTGGTGCATTTGGCGTGGGCGATACGGGCAATTCGCCGCCATCGAGGCTTACCCGTAACTGTCCGCCGCCGACGCCCGTCGTGCCAACCGCCGCCCGCACCATCCGCTCGCCAACCAGCGTCTCGTCATGGCCGAAGGTCGGAGGCGATAGTTGTGAGCGATCGTAACGCCCACCGGCGGCCCGTTTGTGATACACCACTGCCGAGACGTCATAGCTGTACGACTCCGGATCGGTAATCAATCCATTACGCGCAGCCGGCGTGGTAGGCACGATGGTCAACGCCCACGAAAAGTCACTCCGCGAAAGCCGCTTCAGCGGCTGGTTGTTGCTCGCTTGCCACAGCTGCTGGGATGGGTTGTCGGGCGTAAACTCGTAGGGATTCCCACGGTAATCGTTTAGCTCGATCGACAGATCGTCATCGGCGACAACCAATGCCTCGGCCTGCGGGGGCATCGGCGGGAGCGGGCGGTTGTTAATCGGCAAGGCGCCAGTCGACACACTTAACCGCCGCACGGGCCAAAAGCCGGTCGATTCGCCCCCCACCGCGGCCCACGGCTGCCAAGCGGGGTGACCCGGAGCAAAGGCTCCAAGAGTCACTGTTGCGGGGAAAAAACGGGCATTCGCCGAAACGGCGCCGGCCAAATTGAAACTGAGCACCGAAACGTCCGGCGACATCGTCTCAGCAACGCCCAGCGGATCGAGGAAGTAGATCGAACCGTAGAGCAAGTTCATCCGCCGATTGATCGCGATTTGACGCAGGAGCGGATCGGCAATCGGATTCGTTCCCGAAGTCAAATCGTTTGTAGCCGCAGCGAGATCGCTTTCGAACGCCGTCGCAAAGTTGGTGTCGTAGACAGCACGGCTTGGATTGTTCGCGGGGATACCGCGAGCGATGATCCAATTCTCGGGATCAAGCATCCCCCGCGCGATCGACGCGTTCAGCGCGGACGCGGCGATGGCGTCGGCGCGGTCGCTAACGTCGCCCTGCCGGAGGTAATGGCTGCCGACCGGGAACAATGCCGCAACGCCAAGCAGTCCCACTGC
>JBCDCL010000340.1:0-4254 GCA_039182175.1 Planctomycetota bacterium | reverse complement strand
CACGCCCGAAGCGGCTACGCCTACGCCGGCTGTTGAAGGCAACACGACGGTCACCACCACTGCCAAGCCAACGCTGGCCGCATCCGTTAGCTTCGCGACCGAAGCAGAACTCGCGGCGATGGGTGGCGTTGAGTTGCTCGCCGCCACGTCCGAAGCTTCCGCAGCGCTACAGGCCCGTCTCGAAAGTTTCCAAAACGGCGCCGGCTGGCAAGAGTACCTAGCCTTCGAAGCCGAGACGGCTGGCAACCTCGATGCGGCGGAAAAGCTCCTGCGTCGCTTTGATTCGGTCGCTCGCGACGCCCAGTTTGCGATGATCGCTCGCCTGGAAGAATTCAAGGCGCTTCGCACGGCGCTCCGCGTGCTCGTCGATCGCGGCGGAGTAGCAATCTCGACCGAAGCAGGCGTGCCGGCGACGCCGCCGAATGTGTCGGTCAAGGTAAAGAGCGAAGGCATCCCAGCGCCAACCGCGGACGATTACTCGACGCCTGCTGGCAGCGTCCCTGCAACCGGTGTCCCAGCAACCGGTGGCCCTACGACGGGCGCCGGCGTCGATGTGGGTGTCTCGGCCGGTGGCGTCCGCGTGAAGGTTGAACGCTCGGTCCTTACCAACCGGCCCTAAGCGTCGAATCGCCAAAGGTCGAATCGCTAAAGCTTGTCGCGTCAAGCAAGCGCCGTGATGGTCAACTCGTCGAACGAGCGGATCGTCGCGTGGCCGTTGACGTCCTCGACCGGGGCATTCCCATCACGTAACACCAGGCTGGTCGCCATGCCCGCCTCGCGAGCCGCGTCGACTTCTGCCACAACGTCACTAAGAAACAACACGTCGGCGGCTGGCAATTGCCAGTCGTCGGCGATTTTTTTGTAGCTGGCCGCCTCTCGCTTGGGGCCCGTCGTGGTGTCGTAGTGGCCGGAGAAGTACGGCAAAAGACTGCCCGACTTACCGTCTTTCGAACTCTCGTCATCCAGGTCGACATGACCAAAGAAGAGTTGCTGGGCGTGGACGCTCCCCGACGAGTAGATGCGAAGATCCATCCCCGCCACCTGCCACGCCCGGAGGGCAGGGGGCACGTCCGGGAAGACATGCGCCCGCAGCTCGCCCGACTTGAACCCCGCCTCCCAAATCAGTCCCTGCAACTGCTTGAGGCCGGTCGCTTTGATGTCGGCGTCCATCAAGCGAATCGCTTCGTCACGCACCCGTTGCTGGGCGTCGCCCGTTTGCGACCAGGCTGCTAGCGACTCGTGCCCAGCATCTTGGGCGATTTGCTCACTCGCTTCCGCAAGCGGCGCCTCGCCCCAATGGCTTTCGAGATAGCCGTCGAGGCCCGTCCGGGCGTAGGGGAACATCACGTCGTACACGTACGCGATCGCCGACGTCGTGCCTTCGATATCAAGCAGAATCCCGCGGCCTGCGAACGGCATCACAGTTCGACCGCCCCGTCGATCCCCTGGGCCTTCGGCAGATGCGTCTGCTGCAGATAGTGGGGTCCCCAGCAAACAGGCGGGTGGCCCGAGTGGACGCCATCGTCGATGTACTCGGGCGTCCAACCACTCTGGTCTTCAAACAGGCGGATGCAGCGGATCGTCCGATCGTCGCACAAATGGAACCAATGTTTGGTGCCCGCCGGCACGTTGATCAGATCGCCACTCTCGACTTCGATCGAAAATACGTCGGAGCCATCTTCTGGATGAACCCAAAACACGCCGCGTCCTTCGACCGTGAATCGCACTTCGTCTTCGCTATGCGTATGTTCCTTGTCGAACTTCGCGAGCATCGCTTCTAGACCGGGCGTGTCTCGGGTGACGTTGATCACGTCGGCGGTCACGTAGCCGTGCTCAGACTTCAGTCGCTGGATCTCGGGCTCGTAAGCCGCCAGGATTTCTTCGTTCGTGGCATCCGCATCAACGCGGCCGGCGACGTCCCACTTCTCGTACCAGATGCCATGCGGAGCGAGATGCTCGCGAATCGCATCCACGTCGGTTAGCTGTGTGTTGTCGCCAGAGATCGTGATCGTTGCCATGACGTCGCAGGTTGTGTAGAGGAAATGGCTGGTTGGTCGCCGTCAATTAGTTGGTCACCATCGGCTAATTAGTCGTAGTCGGCTCGGGCATGCGATGCGGCCGAATTGATTGGGCGAACAGCGTGTGCTGTGCTTCGCACTCAAACAAAAACTCAAACACTTCGACTTGCCGCCGGGCGTCGGCCACCGTGGCGCCCCAAGTATACAGCCCATGCTTGCGGAGCAAAAAACCGTGCGGCGTCGGCTCGCCCTCTTCGGCCGTCACTCGCAGCCAGTCGCGGACCTCCTCGGCCAGTGTGGCGATGTCCTGCGTATTGTCGAAAACGCGGACCGCCTCGCGCGTTTCGTGCGTTGTGTTGCCGTCGAGGCCTTTGAGCATCTCGTAGCCTTCGAGTAGCAAATGCTCGGCGACAAAGTCCGACAGCACGGTCGCCCATACCGAGTGGGTATGCAGTACGGCGCCAACGTTCGGCAGTGTCTCGGCCAAGACGACGTGCAGCATCGTCTCGGCTGACGACTTCTTGCCGCTGCCGTCGCACGGCTTGCCATCGGCACCGACGCTTACAAAGTCGTCGCGACTGAGCTTGCCCTTGTCTTTGCCACTGACGGTCACCAGCAGCTCAAGCGGGTCGCGACCTAGCACCACGCTGTAGTTGCTGCTGGTGCCCAACGACCAACCGCGACGATGAAAGTCGGCGCCGCTGGCCCGCAGTTCGTCGATTTGATCGAGTGGCGGATCAATCAGCGTCGCCGCAGGCAGGTTTTCAGGAGAAAGCGTCATACAGGATTGGCGTGGGGTCCCAGGTGTAACCAAGACTCCCAGTCTACCGATCCGGAATTCGCCTGACCACGGTCCCCATCCCGCTCTACACGGGTACGTAAGGGCCGGATCGCAACTACGCGGGGCCGAGCAACCCACGCAAAATGCAGTCTTTGGTGGCCACCAGATCGATGTCGGTCACCAGGTCGACATTCGGCTGGTTGTCGTTCGTCTTGCGGTGATCAACGATCGTGGCGCCGGTGGTGATGTCGCCCGAGGTCTCGATGTCGACGTAAGCCCGTTCTGTGGTGAAAAGCTCGGGGTGAATCGCCGCCACCACGGCAATCACATCGTGCAGGTAGATGCTTTCCAGCCCCAGCCGCTGGCGATAGGCACGATAGGCGCCGGGCAATAGTTGCTCGAGAAACTGACCCGTACGCGACTTGCTGTCGCGAAACTGATCCAGGAAGTCAAAGCCAAAGGCCAACTGCTCGGTAACGTCGAGCGGGATCATCGTCTTGGTGACGCGCGAGCGGAGGACTTCCTTGGCCGACTCGGGGTCGCAGTACATGTTGAATTCGGCAGCGGCCGTGATGTTGCCACTGACGCGGTCGGCGCCACCGATGATAATCAGGTGGCCGATTTGCGTGGCGATGTCGGGATCCGACTGCAAGAGCGACGCAATATTGCTCAGCGGTCCGAGGGCGATGATGGTCACTTCCCCCGGAGCGGAGCGAATTTCATCACCCAGCACTTTGATCGACGGCTTGCGATGGACCATCTCGGCAACGGCGAACTGGGCGCCGCAAAAACCATCGGCGCCATACAGATGCCGGGCGGCGGTCCGCAAGGTTTGGTTGGGCGAGGCAACGCCAAAGCGTGGTAGCCGCGGCGGGTCGAGCTGTTCGATTAGCGTTTGGACGTTGCGTGTCGCTTGCTCGGGGCCAACGTTGCCACCCGTGGCGGTGACGGCCAAGACTTCAAGCTTCGGCTCCGCGAGGGCCAAGCAGAGGGCCACAGCGTCGTCGACGCCCGGATCCATATCAAGCAGCACCTTGCGAGGCATAAACGCGAACCAGCGATCGGGAGGAGCGGGGGATTGGGGAGAAGCAGCCAGCGGAGTACGATCCCGAGCAGCCCCAAAGTTTCTCGCCACTACTATCTAGCAACCGCCGCGCCGTGGCAACGTGGATTCCGTCGCGGCAGCGATTCGCACGGTCGGCCATAGTTCGTCACCAGCCATAAACCCGCATGTTTTCTACCACGCTCGTGCAAATCGCCGCCGGCCACGATCTTTCGTTCGACCAGATGCGCGCGGCGATTGACGAGATCATGCAGGGCAGCGTCGGCCAGGAAGAGATCGCCGCGTTGCTCACGGGCTTGGCCGAGAAGGGTGAAACGGTAGACGAAGTTGCCGGAGCCGCTGCGGCGATGCGGGCCCACATGACGCCGATTCGCACCAGCCGGACCGGCTTG
>JBCDCL010000339.1:0-4256 GCA_039182175.1 Planctomycetota bacterium | reverse complement strand
CAGGAGCGAAGCCGAGTTCGCTGGCTGCCTTTTCTACCGAGCAGACCCAGCCGGTAGCCGACGCTTCGCGAAGTTTATCCATGCCAAAGATGGACGGCTTGCCCGACAGGCGGCCCATTAAGTCGCCAACCAGCGCCGGAATGATGAAGGGCCATTTGCGTAGTTTGATTACCCAAACACCGACGCCCATGCCATCGGCCGCCATGCGGCCAGCGTCGGCCCAGGTAGAGGGCGTTGGATCGGCGGCGTAATACAAGCCGGTAGAATCGCCCGCACTCTGATTAGGCGCCATGCGTTCGCCTCGGTCACCCGCTAAGAATAGGGCCTCGCACAAATCATCGGCATGGATGAGCGACAGCGGCAAACCAGAGCGGTTTGGCACTGGGTGCAGGCGAGTTCGGCGAATGCCTTGGAACATCAAAAATCCATCCCGATCGCCCGGCCCGAAGACAACCGGCGGACGGACGGTGGTGATCGGCACATCGTTGGCAAACGGCCTTAAAGCTTGCTCGCTGGCCAGCTTACTCTTGCCGTACATCGAGATCGGCCGCGATGGATCGGCCTCGGTGTGCGGCTTGCCCGCCGACGATGGTCCGGCAGCGGCCAGCGAACTGACATTGATGAGCACTGGCGATGTCTCTCGCTGGGCACATGCTTGGGCGAGATTCTTCGCGCCTTGCTCGTTGACGGCCAGATAGTCCTCTAGCCGCGAAGCGTGCAATTTGCCTGCCAGATGGTAAACCTCGTCGATGCCGTCCAATGCCCAGATCAGGCTTGCCGGATCGGTCACGTCGCCAGTTACCAGCCGCACGCCGAGTGGCGCCAGGCGGTCGGTATTCGAACTCCCTCGCACCAGGCAAACGACCTCTGAGCCTGCCTTTTGCAGACGGGCGACAAGACGAGGGCCAATGAATCCACTGGCGCCGGTGACGAGCGAGGTGGGCACGGTGTAGCGGTGGGAGTCGGAAAGTAGGGCTGCGGTTTGGAACTCGGCGATGCTGCGGTTGCTCTGGGGCAGCCTTAGCATGGCGGGTAAACTCGCACGTTGACGATAACTATGCAAGCGTGGGCGGCCGCTCCGCCAGCAACTGATCGAACCTACTTCGCCCTGACCGAGACTCTCCCTTGTCCAGCATAGAAGTCCAGCACGTCACCACCGCGGCCCAGCGAAAGCAGTTTCTGGGTTTGCCGTGGAAGATTAACGTCGGCGATCCAAATTGGATGCCGCCGCTACGAGGCACGCAAAAGCAGCTTTGCGGCTTCGGCTCGCATCCCTTCTACGAAGACGCCGAGGCCCTGCCCCTGCTAGCAGTACGTGGCGGTGAGCCCGTTGGTCGTCTGCTGGCGATCGTCAACCACGCTCACAATCGCTGGTCCAAAGAGAAGCGGGGCTTCTTCGGCTTTTTTGAATCGGTCGACGACCAGGCGGTTTCGGAGGCTTTGTTCGACCGCGGCTTCGATTGGCTCCGCGACCAAGGAATGACGGCGGTACGCGGCCCGGCGAATCCGTCGCTCAACTACGAGTGGGGACTGTTGATCAAAGGCTTCGACAAGCCGCCCATGTTCATGATGACCCACAACCAGCCGTACTACGCAAAGCTGGTCGAGGCTGCCGGCTTTGAAAAGGCACAAGACCTGTACGCCTTCTGGGGCGAGGTCGACATGCTTAAGACGATGAAGAACGACAAAAAGATGCTCAACCTCGACGCAAATATTCGCGAGCGTTTTGGCGTCACCCTACGGACTATGAATCGCAAGCGATTCCGGGCCGAGGTAGAGATGTTTCTCGACATCTATAATCAGGCCCTCGCTGGCACTTGGGGTTACATACCACTGTCGAAGTCTGAAATCAACCACATGGCCGGCGAGCTGCGTTACTTGATCGAGCCCGAGGTGGCGATCGTCGCCGAGCACGAGGGCAAACCGATCGGCGTTATGTTTGGTCTGCTCGATTACAACCCGCGGATCAAGAAGATCGATGGCCGGCTATTTCCGTTCGGCTTCCTGACGCTGCTACGCAACAAACGTGCGATCAAGCGACTGCGGCTCGTGAGCACCAACGTGCTGCCTGCTTACCAGGGCTGGGGCGTTGGCGTGGTGCTGGGCATTGGCATGCTGCAGCCGGCCCTTTCGTTTGGACTACGCGAGGTAGAGTTCTCGTGGGTGCTGGAGTCGAACGATCTCTCGCGAAAGACGCTCGAAAAAGGGGGCGCCGAACGCTACAAGGAGTATCGTATTTATGATCGCGAACTGTAGCAGGCGAGAGGGGCTTATTCGGCGTCTGCCGTGCCTAGTTGCCAACGCCCGTCGGCAGCGGCGACGGCCGGCACATTTGCTCGGGATAGCGGGCGATCTTCTCTCGAAGCAAGGCAGGCCATGCCCGCAAGAAGAAGGTGGCGTCAAACGCGGCGTTGATCTCCGCCAAATTTTGTTCGGTGTCGTAGTCCTTCAGTCGCGAGGCGACGTCGCCGGCGCCGGTCGTGGCGATGGGCAGCACCTTTACCGGGGAGTCGGTCGACAGATCGAGCGACGCCATCGACAGACTTTTGATCGCCGGCGCCGACTGCGTCCTAAACTCGACCGCGCGATTTTTGACGTCGTAGACGATGCTCCACTGCGTGCGGCTTCCCTGGGCGACGTTCGCCAAGCCGGCGTAGGATTTCTCAGCGTCCCAAGCTGCATCGTCCACGCCCTTAGCAACCGTCGAAGCAGCCCGCACGAACCGGTCCAGCGAAGACCCGGTAGCGGGGATCGGACGGTCGCCGCCGAATTCCTGGTGGCGACGTAGGTAGTCTACCGATCGCTCGTAAGTGCTATTCGTCAGCGCGGCGGCAACCAGCGATTCGCCCGTATGGACGACCCGCTTGCCGTCTATCCACTCAATCACTGCGGCGTTACCACTGGCGTCAGCAACCAAGTAATGCACCATCCCGCCGCCGGCCGATGAGATGCGAATCTGATTGTCGCTCGCCAGGACATCATCCACCGTGGCGGCGGTGTCGAGTTGGTACTGCACCCACTGGGCACTGCCCATGCTTGGCCGCTCGTCGGGCTCGGGGTACTTGCTGGTGTCGAGCCACATGACCGCCACCACCAACCCAGCTTCGTTCATTCCGTCGTTGGGAAACTCGCGGCCGTATTGGTTGAAAGTGATGCTGCCGTATCGCGACTCCCAACTCGCCGGCCTATCGAACGAGAATGCCTGCTTAGCCACGCCTCGCTTGTTGACGATCAGCATGCCACGCTCAAGCGCCCAATCGTAATTGCGGGCAAATAGGGCGACCGAATCGTTGGCGACGAAAAAGCAAGTGCATGCCTGAAGCGGCGAAGCCAAGCTGCTCAGGGCGATGGCCAGCAACAAAATACAACGCATAGGCGATCTCACGCAGGGTCATTTCTCGTCAGGTCGTGGCACGAATGCTACCACGACACGACCGGGAAATGAAATCGCAACGCTGGCGTTGGCAGCGGACGCTAGTGGCCTGCCGCTAGCGGCTTCTTGCCTTGGCGGACGGGCAGCTTCTCCGGCTTTGCTTGCGAAGCCGCGGCTCGCCGCCAGAGACTCGTCAACTCGCCGATGAGCGACGGACTAACAGTTGCCCGATAAGGAGAATCGGCCGGCAGATCAGCCATGAGCCGGCGATGGGCGGCGCCGAGTGCGTGGTACGGCATCGAGGGAAACAAGTGGTGCAACGCGTGGTACCGCAGCCCGGCCGGCGCCCACAACTCGGCCAGCCAACCGCGATCGTAATTCACCGAGTCGACCAACTGCTCGACGAAAGTCATCTCGTCTTCGGACTTGTTCAGCCACCGATGGGCGCCTAGCGTTCGCACCGCGTTAATCGTCACGATGAATACGCCCGTAAGATACGCCTGCAGCAGCACCCATGGGCTAACGATGCCATCGTGGAAGGCGCCGCGATAGATCAGCACGCCGAACAGCACGATATAGGCAAACACCCATGCCTCTTGCCAGCGAATTGTTCGTAAGGCTTTCGCGGTTGGCAGCGGACGGAGATACGACGGGTCGATAATCATGCTCGACGCATGCCTTAGCACCCAATCACGCAGCGGGGTGTTGAACCACGTCATCGGCGTCAACACGCCAAAGCGAATCACCGCCAGGATGGGAATAAACAGACTTTGGGCCAGATACCAGACGATGTGCCACGGCGAGCGATTCGATAGCGGCAGGTACTCGCCATCGTGCTCGGTGCCGTAGTGCTTCCGCCGGTGATGACGGATGTGCGTCAGAT
>JBCDCL010000338.1:0-4268 GCA_039182175.1 Planctomycetota bacterium | reverse complement strand
CGATCAGACTTCCATGGAGTGCGTGCTGGAAGACTGCTACGTACTGATCCACGAGAAGAAGATCACTAGCGTCAAGGACCTAGTGCCCGTGCTCGAAGCGGTCGTCAACTCGGGCAAGCCGCTGTTGATCGTCGCCGAGGATATCGAAGGCGAAGCCCTCGCCACGCTGGTCATCAACAAGCTGCGGGGCACGTTCAACGTCGCCGCGGTCAAGGCGCCCGGCTTTGGCGATCGTCGCAAGGCGATGCTCGAAGACCTTGCCGTGTTGACCGGCGGTCAGGCCATCTTCGAAGACCTGGGCATCAAGCTTGAGTCGATCGGCCTTGCCGAACTAGGCCGCGCCAAGAAGGTGATCATCGACAAGGACAACACCACCCTGATCGAAGGCGCCGGCAAGAGCGCCGCCATCAAGGGCCGCATCGATCAGATTCGTGGCGAGATCTCCAACACCAGCAGCGACTACGATCGCGAAAAGCTCGAAGAGCGGCTCGCCAAGTTGTCGGGCGGAGTGGCGAAGGTCAACGTTGGCGCCGCGACCGAGAGCGAGATGAAGGAGAAGAAGGCCCGCGTCGAAGATGCCCTGCACGCCACCCGCGCTGCGGTGGAAGAAGGCATCCTGCCCGGCGGTGGCGTCGCCCTGGTTCGCTGTGCCGCGAAGGTCAAGCCGGACGGTCTTAGCCACGACCAAGAGGTGGGCTACAACATCGTTCTGCGGGCCGCCCGGGCGCCACTGACATCGATCGCCAACAACGCTGGCAAAGATGGTGGCGTGGTCTGCGAGAAGGTCTCCGACGGCAAAGGTGGCAACGGCTACAACGCCGCGACAGATACCTACGAGGACCTGGTCAAGGCCGGCGTGATCGACCCCGTAAAGGTCACCCGCACCGCCCTGCAAAACGCTGCGAGCGTCGCCACCCTGATGCTCACCAGCGACGCCCTGATCGCCGACGCCCCGAAGAAGGACAAAGCCGGCGCCGGCGCCCCCGGCATGGACGACATGTATTGAGCGGGAGAGGTTAGAGTTCAGGATCTAGAGGTTAGAAAAACCAAAAGGCCGCCGGCGAAAGCCGGCGGCCTTTTTTGCATGTATTCGAGTGGCTGCGACATTACCAGCTAATCCAGCTTCCTAAGATTGAAAACAGTCGCAACATGTCAGGGTCATTCCAGCATCAGCGCAACTAGCAAACAAACGCCTGCTACGAGCCCGCTGATGCCCGCTGCTTTCGTAAGACGCCTGTGGCACGTCAAGCTTCCAAACGGTTCGGGCATGCCAAGCGTCTTCAAGAATCGGGCATTAACGCTAGCGACGACTTCCGGATAGAAGACAGAGTAGGCGCCGCTCATCACGAGCAGCGGAGCGATCAGCCACGCTAGATTCATCGTCGCCTTACTCGCTTTGCCCGATCGAAGTCACGTAGGGTGCCACATCATCGAGTGGCTGGAGCCGTAGCGTAGCGAGGCTCCCAGCGTACCGCCAACGCTGCGTCTAGGTACTGAGTGCTGGGCCGGCGACGCCCCCCAGCCGCTCCTCACCCGCCGCCCCACCACGCTAGCACCGGCACTTGCTTGACAACTCCGCGGCGTCCGCGTAATCTGCGGCTTCCAGCAGTAGCCCGGTGGAGGGTGTTTTGCTGCGAAGCACCTCGATTTGCATCGCGACAGGAGTCAGCTAATGTGCCGGACAACGTGGATTCTCCTCCCAGCCCTCGGGCTAATTCTTTGCGCAAGCTCCGCGCAGGCCATCAATTGGAACGATATCGCCGTCGGCACCGATGCCGGCATCAATGGCGGATCGGTCTTCACGCTCAAGCGTGACTCGCTCGACAATGCCTCGCCGGTGGCGACGCAGAACCCGGCCATCAATCAGGGCGCCATTGCCGATGTCGGTTTCCAAACCGCCGGCACGCCCCAACCGCCCAACACGCCGCCCGGCACCATCGGCGGCGGACCCACGGCCCCGCTAGAAACGGTCGTGTGGCTCACCACGAGTGGCGTCATCACCAACGCCAACGCCAATCGCCCGGCCGACAAGGTGCTGAACTCAGAAATTTTGCCTGGCTTCTTCGGCTCCGATCTCACCGTGCTGGGGGACGACACCGTCTTCTTCGGCGGCTCGGTCCCCAACAATGGGCAGATTCGCTCGTCGGGTCTCGACATGGTCAATGGCACGCCGGCAACCGGCGATGGCGTGATTGACTCCGTCTGGCAAAAGATTCCGTCGGACAACGTGGCGATTGCCTTTATCAGCGCGGGCGTCGGCACGCTTGGCGTGCGTGATGGCGATGGCACAACCGTCGGCGCCGACGTAGCCCTGCCCGCCTTCCCGGTCGACGTCGATGCCTACCGCCAAGATCCGACGCTGGTAGTCGCCCTGGCCGACAACACGCTATCGGTCCGCGACGGCTTGAGCCTGGCAGAGTTGAACTCGACCTCGGTCGGCGCCGGCGACATCGTCGCCATCTCTGTCCTGTCCGACCGCTCGACAGCCGTCGCCCTCTTCGATGGCACCGACAGCTTGATCGAGATCTACGACCAAGACCTGAACTTCGTCTCTGACAGTGGCATGCTGTTCGACGGCGTCGAGATCACCGCGATGGATAACCAGAATACGATCGATACGCTCGTTGTTGGCGACACCACAGGCTTGATCCAGGTGCTCGACTCGACCAACTTCGGCGTCCTTCTATCGCGAGACCTGGGCGATGGCGCCATCACGGCCATTACCGTCAATGCCCCCGAGCCGGCGACCATCGCTTTGCTCGTCCTGGCGGCCGCAGCAGCCCCGCTCCGCCGCAGGGTAGCCTAGCCGCCGAGCAATCTAGCAGCCCAGCAATCTAGCGGCCCGCGACAAACAGAAATCCAACCCAGCGATCTGGCGATGCGATTCGCCGGATCGCTTTTTTGGTCGTGCTGTGCGTCATGCATCGTCCACTAGCGATGGACATCGCCACTAGGTCACGGTTCGTCGCCGATGCCGACGAAGCCTTTGGCGAAGAGCTTTTCCTGCATCGCTTGCTTTCGCTCGGCATGCTCTGGCTTTTCCGCCAGGTTGGTGAGCTCCAGCGGATCGTCTGCGTAGTGGTAGAGTTCTTCTCGGTCGCGAACGTAGTAGCAGTACTTCCAACCTGCCTCGCGGAGCATCGCAGAGCGGCCTTGCATCGTGTACTCGACGAACCAAAACATATCCTCGGCTGAGCGCTTGCGGTGCTGCTCGGCAAAGGCCGCTTCCGAGATCGCCGGCGGTGGCGGCTCGAGCGTGCCCACTTCGGCATAGATCTCTTGGCGATGCCCCTCGGTCTCGCCCCGCAGCACTCCGGCGAAGCTGCGGCCATCGATTTCCGAGTCATCCGATGCGGAGTAGCCAATGCCCGCCATTTCGAGCAGCGTCGGCATGACGTCGATATTCTCTACAAGACTTTCAATTGGGGCGGCCGGCTTCGCGTCCGCGACTTCGCCTGCCGAGGCCGGCAATTTGATCACCAACGGGATGCGAATCAGCGATTCGTAATAGCCCTTCGTCTTGCAAGGCAGACCAAATTGGCCACCGAAACAGCCTTGGTCGCTAGTGAAGACAATGATCGAGTCGTCATACTGGCCGATCTCTTTCAACGCCTCAATCAGTCGACCGACGGAGCGATCGACAAAGCTGATCTGCCCATACATGATTGCCAATAGCTTCTGCCGGTCCCCTTTCGACATCGTATCGAAGCCAGCGATCTGGGACTGGACGTAGTGGGCAAATGGATGCGACGACCAGTCGATCGAATCCATGCCTGCTAGTTCAATTTCGCCAAGGCGATCTCGGTACTGACTGAAGTAGGGCTCGCAAACGACGTTCGGCCAGTGTGACGCTGGGAACGACATATGCAAGAAGAACGGTTCGCCGGCATGTTTGCGGGCGAACGCGATCGCATCGTCCGCGATGCGGGCCGTCATGCACTGCTGCTGCGGGAACGGTTCAGGAAAGTCGATCAAACCTTCGAGCAGTTTGTTGCCAATTTGCGAATCGGGCCCGGTTGTGTTGCGAAACGTTCGCACGGCCCGATCGCCGTCGGTCATCGTGCCATGCGTTTTTCCCCACGGACTGTACTCCTGGAAATCGTCAAACAGCCGCTCGGCAAACTCTGGCTTGAATGTGTGGTTCTTGCCCGCCAGACCGATGCGGTAGCCGGCTTGCTTGAGGTGCTCTAGCAGCGTTGGCTGATCGGGCCCGAGGTGACTTGCCGGCTTGTTGTCGAAGCAGCGATTGCTCGAGGCGTACCGGCCGG
>JBCDCL010000337.1:0-4274 GCA_039182175.1 Planctomycetota bacterium | reverse complement strand
GTTCTGGGTGTCTGAACCACCACCGCCAGGCGACTTCGACGGCGAACTCCGCAGCCAAATGATTGCCCAAAACGTCGAAGAGTGGACGCCGCGCGTCGGTTGGGAACTTTGGCGACGTGAGTACCGGCCGATCACCGTTCGCGGCAGGCTCGACCCGTTTGAAAATCCACAGGAAGAAGCGATCCGCCAACAGATCACCATGCACCGGCTTTACCGCTGGACCTTCTTGGGCCTTGCGGCACTGGTAGGCGTTGGCACGGTCGTGGCGGCGATGTCGAGCGGCCCGGCGCCCCGTCGGTAAACGCCAAGCAGGTGATGGTGCACTGGGGGCCGGTGTGAACTACGCTTGCTACACGGCGCCTCCCTCTAATCGCGATCTACGCTGCATCGCCACGCCCTTCGCCACCGTTCGTCCGAGAAGCGAGCCTAACGGAAAGACGCCCTCGCTTTGACTTCGCCAACGACCACAAGCGACCGGCCATTGCGATGCCTGCACTACGTGGACGCTGTGGTAGAAGAAGCAGGCGGCGTCGTCCGTGCGGTGCTTGATCTGACGGCGGCTCTTGCTCAACAGGGCATCGGAGGACGGGGCATCGAGGTCACGCTGCTGACCGGCGACGCCCAAGATGTTCCCAAGAGCTGGCTCGCCGACGAGTCGGGCACGCCACGTGTCGAAGTGATCTCGCGGAGCTTAACGCCGTGGCTATCGCTCGGCACTGCCGACCGCGAGGCAGTCTCGGCGGCCGTGGCGGCAGCCGATGTGGTCCACTTGCACACGCCATGGGATCCGTGCAACGTGGCGATTGCCGCCGAAGCACGTCGCACAGGCACGCCCTACATGGTAAGCGTTCACGGCATGCTCGACGATTGGAGCATGACGCAGCGAGGTCTCAAGAAGCGGGTCTACCTATCCGTCGCTGGTCGGCGGATGCTCGAAGGCGCCGCACGGATCCACTTCACCGCCGAAGGCGAACGCCAGCAAGCAATGAAGTTGGCGCCACGCGGCTCGGCCGTTGTCCTGCCCTTGGTGATGGATCTCTCGCCCTACCGGACACTACCGGGCCCGCAGATCGCTCGCGACACGTTTGCGGACCTACAGCGCGATGGCGCCAAGCTACTTTTTCTCAGCCGGGTGCATCCCAAGAAGGGCGTCGAACTTTTGATCGAAGCCGTTGCCGCGATGCGCAAGCGGGGCGACGCCGTCACCGCTCTGATCGCAGGCCCGGGCGACGCCGCTTACGTCGAGTCACTCAAGCAACTCGCAACCAAGCTTGGCGTCACCGATGACGTCTGCTTCCTGGGCATGGTCCGCGGCGAGGCGAAGCTGTCGCTCTACCAAGCCTGCGATCTGTTCGTCCTGCCGACCAGCCAAGAAAACTTCGGCATCGTGCTCACCGAAGCCATGGCGTGCGCGACGCCCATCGTCACGACCCGCGGCGTCGACATCTGGCAAGAGCTGCAGGACCGCGACGCCGTCATTGTCGACGCCACCCCTCCGGCGCTTGTCGAAGCAATCGACCAACTCCTCGCCGAAGGCGACAAGCTCAAGACGCGCGGCGAACGCTCCCGCACCGCGGTCCTCGATTGGCTCGACCCGCAAACCGTGGTGTCGCAGTACGTCGACCTCTACCGCCAGTGCTGCCGGGCGTAGCTTCCCTTCGCGATGCACCAAAGACCAGCAGCTAGCCCGCGTTCTCGTGGGGCCGAATCGCATGGCGTCGGTTAGCGGCCATGGCGATTGCCACGCCGCAGTCCGCTCACTGCCGCGATCGCCGCCGTGACACCAGCATCGAGACCACGCCGGCCAACACCAAGGCCGAAGGCTCTGGGATGCTCGTCGTCAAGGATCCGGGGTCGTCGACTGACGTCCCGTACTGCTCTCGCCAGACGGTGTAGTCAGCAGCGGTGACGTTCCCATCGCCATTGCCGTCGCCAGGGGCGTAGGCATCGAGTCCCGTGGCTCCCAGGTTGTCTCGCCAAACGGTGTAGTCCGCCGAGTCGACCGTGCCGTCGCCGTTGTAGTCGCCAGGAAGCGGCTCACTCACCCAGTAGTAGCCCTTAGCGATCGCATCGGGGAGCAGCAGGTTGTCGAGGTTGTCAAAGGTGATGTCGCCCCAATTGTGCCAGTCGGTCCAACTGCTGCCGATGTTCTCCAGCGCCTGCGACCCCATGAAGAATCCATCCACATTGTCGGGCACGTAGTTGAAAGTACCGGGATAGTTCCACTCGGTATTCATGGCCCGATACTGGGTCATCAGGTCCTGAATCTTCTGAGTGCTGTTGGTGTTGCCGTACATGTGCCAGGCGATGGTCGTATAGTCCCAATCGATGTCCGCATCGTAGGCCGCGATGATCTGCTCGAAGTTGAAATCGAGTGAGTTGAAGCTCCACATCAGCACTTGGCGGTCGGGCGCCAGTGTCCGGACCTTCTGATACAACGCGGTGTAGTTGGTTCGAAACGTTGGGTTGAGGTAGTCGCTCTGGCTGAACGTGGGCTCGTTGCTGATTTCGTAAAAAACTCGGTCGTTGTCCTTGTAGCGGGGCGCCAGCTCGTCCCAATATTCGTTGGCCTTGGCAAAGTCGAGGTTCTGAAGTTGGTGGTGCTCGCCGACGCTGTGGTAGTTGATGATCGTGTTCATCCCCAGGGCGGTCGCATTGGCGACGACCGTGTCGATGTGGGGAAGGCTCTCGGCAAGCGTCCCAAAACTCCACGGGCTTTGGACCTCGTACCAGGGATCGACCAGGCAGAGCCGCACCGTGTTGAACCCGCGATCCTTGATGGCCTGCATGGTGGCCGGATCGGTGGCGAACGGCACAACGCTGCCAGCAATTTGATCGTTGCCCGAGAGGACCAGCGGGGTCCCCCGCAAGATTTCGCCATCCTTGTCTCGCAGGGTGCCAGTAAGCTGAGCGGCAGCGGCCCCAGCAAACATGCACACGACCACCATCGATAGCCAAAATCGAAATGCTGATCGAAAGAGCGTGTTCACGTTGCGGCCTCGATAATTCTCGATCGGGATCTTCTGCTGGCTCGCTTCGGCGACGCTGCCGGACCCAAGCGGTGACGGACAGGCAGGGATGCGAGATCGATTGCTCGCGATGAGCCCCGCCCCGACATGCTTCACAGACAGCCCAGAGTATAGCCAACCGCGCACAACCCCTCAACTTTCTGGCCTGGGCTTGGCTTCTGCCGGAGCATCGTTCTTGGGCGGTTTGTTGGCGAAGCGAAGCGCGCAGCTAGCGGTAGCATGCCGCTGTCTGCGATAGGCTCGACGCCGTGGCGGTTGTGTCGCCGTGCTGCTGGTGGCGTCGCTGCTTTCGGGCGTGCTCGAATTTGCAGTATAGATTCAGCTTGTGGGTCTCAAACATGAGCAGCCAATCTGCGTTGACGGTGGGTCGAATCGAAGGGCTCTGGCTATTTCGTGAGATTGCCAAGGTCGACGCCTCCTTTCGCAGTTACGCAGCCGCTAGAATGAGATCAGCTGATGCAGCCTTGTTGCTCTCTCGGATTAGCAGATACCTGTTCCGCCTCCTATGGATGTGACCGCTGTCATTCGCGAAATCCTCTCTCGCAACCTTGGCCCTGATCCTTATTCCCCTGGAAAGCGGGTAACACCAGACTACGGTGTGGAAGCTAGTCTTGAAGGACAAGACTTGGCTGTGGTTCTCAGGTTCCTGTCGGGTTGCCACTATTGCTGCATGGAATGGGGCTGTCACCTTCCAATATTTGACGGGAAGCGGTGGGATCGCGTCCGCGAAACGTTCGATGCCCACAAAATTACCATTCCAACGCAGTTACAACTTCATTTAACAGCCGTCGTCGAGTCGGGAGCTCTGTTCTTTGACTTGTCTAAGCCAGATCCAAACTGCCGGCTTTGGTACGCGTTCTCGATTGCCAATGCATATGAGTATCAAGTGTCGAGTTTAGAGGCACCGCTTCGCTAGCTGCAAATGTGCGCCCCTCGTGTTTTGGAATAGCCGCACCGCAGCTTCAATCGAGTAACTCGCCAGCGAACCTATCCAGCAGGATTGTTTCGCTCGCTAGCCCGCAACCGCTGCCACAGAGTTTCGCAACCACCGCGTTGCAAGCGCCTTCACCCCACGCGCAGCTTGCGCTCGGCATCAGAAAGCACCCGCCATTGGGTTGATAGGCGGCTGCGGGTGGCGGCGTGGGTGACGCGGCCGGTCGACTTGTCGACTACCACTAGCGTGCGGGTGAGCAGTCCGCCCGTTTCGCCGATCAGGGCCGTGGCGGTCTCGGCAAGTCGCCAGCG
>JBCDCL010000336.1:0-4303 GCA_039182175.1 Planctomycetota bacterium | reverse complement strand
GTCTGTGTAGAGCACGCCGGCGGAGTCGCCAAGCATGAAGGTATCGACCGAGATGTCGAAGGCCGTTTGAAACGTATTGGGGCTGCCCGCTTCGGACGGGTCGGCCAGGTCGAGTTCGACATTGAACAGATTACTCGCGGCCGCAGGCGTACAGAAACCGAGTACAGCGGATAGTCCAACAGCGGCCACGCTTAAGAGCTTCGAATTCTCAGGGGCGAGAGTCATCGGCAGTGTCTCCTGGGGCGTACTGACGTTGTGAATCGGGTGGCCTACCGGAGAGAACCGCAAGAGAATCGGCGCCGAGCGTTCTTACTGCTTGCGTGCAAGGACTAGAGAGGCCAATGCGTAGGCACAGCGAGGGTGATCGCAAAATCGCGGCAGTCACCGCGAGTGTGGCGAGGCAAGATACGCTCGGTTGAGATTCCCGGTCATCGCCGGGAGCGCCACATTGGATCGAATCGCAAAGAGGTGATCAGCGGTGCGGTGATTAGCGAGCGGCAAATGGCTGTTAGGCCCCCGTCGGGCGACCGGCGGCTTACCGCTGGCGATGAGGTTATCCGAAGCCTTGCCCGCTAGCAAGCAAATTTCGCGAGAAGCCGAAAAAAACCGCCGCCACGGCGAAAGCCACGGCGGCGGGAGTGCTTGAAGCGTCGGGCGGCTCCGCATCGCGGACCGCCTCAGGATTCGATCTCAGCCTCGTTGGCCGTGCCCGACTTCTCGGCTTGAAGCTCCTCTAAGAACTTGTCAATGCTCGCCTTAAGCCGCCCGGTGGCTTCGGCCGAGGCGGCTTGCGAAAGTTCGATCGCTCGGTCGAGGTCGCCCTGCAGATGCACCAGATGGGCGAGTGTATCAACCAGCGAGGCGTCGGCGTCGCCACTCTCCATAATCGGTTCGATCGTC
This sequence comes from Planctomycetota bacterium, assembly GCA_039182175.1. Lineage (GTDB taxonomy): Bacteria > Planctomycetota > Planctomycetia > Pirellulales > Lacipirellulaceae > JBCCQL01. The sequence continues at coordinate 3,403 of JBCDCL010000336.1, read as the reverse complement.
GAAATGGCAGCCTCGATAAGCTCCGGATTTGCCTCGCCTGTGTTTGCCTGACGCACAACCAGCCATGTGATGGAATTGATCGCTTGAGGGTTATTGTCGACCATCGCCACTAGGTTTTTCATCTGGTCCAGGGCAGCCGTCTGGTCGGTCGAAAGGAGACGCTGATAAATCGAGAACTCGATATTCAACTTCGCCTGAGCAGCGCGGGTGGCGAGGTCGGCCGTCGGGGCGCTGGAGATGAGTTCGTCGAGCGTCGCCCGTGCTTGGTCGAACTTGCCGGCACGCAGCAGAAGCTGGATTCGCTCCATGCTTGCCTGAAATTCCTGGGCGGCTTTGAACTGCGTGGCGAAGGCTTCGCGGTCCCAAGTACCAGCGACCACCTGCTCAAGCGGATCGTCGACCGACATTGGGTGGCCAATCCATTCGATGCGGCCATCTTTGCCAACGAGAAACGCACAGGGGATGCCATCTCGCTTGGCGGCTTGCATGTAGTCCAGGTTGGTCGATCCATCGGGATCAGACGTTAGACAATAAACGCTCGTGATTTCGTCAAACGTTAGTGGCTCGCCAGCTTCGTTGGTTTGGCCCTCGGCTTCGCGCTCGAGGAAGTTGGTCACGGTGTCGAGCGGTTCGTCGCTAACGCTTACGATCGTGACGCCTTGATCGGCGTACTTTTGTTGCAGCGAACTCAGGTGCGGCATGCTGGCGATGCAGGGGGGGCACCACGTGGCCCAAAATTCGACGACGTAGACCTGCCCCTCGTCGAACGAGGTGACTGGCTCGAATCGCCCATCGCCAGTTTGGACCCAGTGCTCGATGTCGAGCGTCGGCGCCGCGGAACCGATCGTGAGCAGATCGGTCGCTTCGCTGTCTTCGCCGGCAGACGCCTCGGTAGCGGTTTGGGCGATCGACGTACAGCCGACTCCGATCGCGACGACGGCGACCGCAAGCCACCACCAATTTGCTTTGCTGAACATCGCCAAAGTACTCCTAACTGGTTTTCCGTAAGTCCGCCTATGAATTCGCGTCGCTCGCCGCAGGGTTGCTGCGAGTGAAACACGCGATTCTGCCGATTCGCCAAGCCCCTACCGTAGCCCGTGAGCACCGCAGGGAAAAGCACGGCGGAAGGGCGTCGCCCGAGTTTCTCTCGCTACCGGGGACTGTGCCATTGCTACGCGGCGCGGGGCGAAAAGTTGCCTGCCGCGTTGGTTTTGGCTGGCGATCTCGCGGATTTGCAAGCAAATTCGCTTGCCAAGCCGCCAACCTCCGCCGATACTGCTTGCATGAGCAGCGCTTATCCGTATGCCTTCTGGTTTACTTTTGCCGGGTTCTTTATGAGCCCCGGGACCGGAGGTCGTACGTAACGCCGCTTGCCAAAGCGAAACGCACAACGCCCCGAGGTCCCCAGCGGACCCCGGGGCTTTTTCATTTGGTGGCTAGATGCACCGCACACTACAAGCCCTTCGCCACCAATCACCAATCACCAGTCACCAACTTCCAAACAGGCCCCACAATGATTGTCGTAATGAAACGCGGAGCGTCCGAGCAGGACATCAAGCATGCCATCAAGCAGGTCGAGTCGCTCGGCCTGAAGGCGAACGTCTTGTACGGTTCGGAGCGGACCGTTATTGCCGCCATCGGCGACGAGCGGGTCACTGGCGTGCAATCGCTCGAAAGTGCCGCCGGTGTCGACTCGGTGATGCCGGTCCTGGCGCCCTACAAGATGGCAAGCCGCGAGGCACACGAGGCGACCAGCGTCGTCACTGCCGGCTCGCTGTCGGTGGGTGGCGAGCAGATCGGCGTCATGGCCGGTCCGTGCAGTGTGGAAGACGAAGAGCAGATCATCGCGTCGGCCAAGGCAGTCAAAGCAGCTGGCGCCACGGCACTACGAGGCGGCGCCTTCAAGCCTCGCACCAGCCCGTACAGCTTCCAGGGTATGAAAGAAGACGGGCTCAAGCTGCTCGCGGCCGCTCGCGACGAGACGGGGCTGGCGATCGTCACCGAGGTAGTTGCTTCGGAGGATGTCGAACTCGTTGGCGAGTATGCCGACGTGCTGCAGATTGGCGCCCGCAATATGCAGAACTACCGCCTGCTGGAAGCCTGCGGCCGTAGTCATCGAGCGGTGCTGCTCAAGCGAGGCCCGAGCGCTACGATTGACGAAATGCTGCTCGCTGCCGAATACATTCTCGATGGCGGCAACTCAAACGTCATGCTATGCGAGCGTGGCATTCGCACGTTTGAAGCGCACACGCGTTTCACGTTGCCACTGGCGTCGGTGCCCTACCTACAGCAAAAGACGCACCTGCCGGTGGTGATCGACCCCAGCCACGGGACGGGGCATACGAGCTTGGTGCCAGCGATGAGCAAAGCGGCGATCGCCGCCGGCGCCGATGGCTTGATTGTCGAAGTGCATCCCGATCCCGAGAATGCGAAGAGCGATGGCTACCAATCGCTCCCCTTCCCGATGTTCGACCAAATGATGGCCGACTGCCGCCGCGTGGCCGAAGCTGTTGATCGGAAACTGTGAGGCGGTCGAAAGTTACTCGGCCAACTCGCTGGCGATTTGCCACGCGTGGCGATGCGTAGTGATCGTGCCTCGCACCAAAACCGTTTGGCTCGGACGATCATATACCGTGTTGGCGGCGCCAAGCGTTGCTAGTTCGCGTTGGAACCGACTGGCGTCTTCCGGCGTAGCAACCGGATAGAACTCGATGGTCTGCATCGCCTTGGCGGCGGGCTTGGTCGTGATTTGCAGCGTGCTCGGGTCGACGGCTCGCCAAGCGAGGTTAAGTTCCGCCAGCGTACTGTCGAGGGCTTCGCCCCAAGGGCGATCGTTCACGGAGCAAGCCAGCGTGGTGCTCGGCCGAAGGTCGTTGTCCGCCAGCGATGCCCAATCGACAAGGATCGTCACACCGGTTGTTCGCTCCCAATGATCAACGATTTCCGCGAGCGGAGTGAACTCGACGAAGCTGAAGGTCGTCGTTCGCTGCAATACCGTATCGAGTGTGGCGAGCGACGGTTTGACTTGCAGCAACGGCTCAGGGTAGCGACTACGCGGCCCAAGTTTGCGAGCCTTGCGAAGACGCTCGCAGAGAATGGCAACTTTCATATGCGCTGCGGCGGGTCCCGAGACTTGCAGGCTGGCGCCATCGGCATCGATCCGGGCTGGCAGTTCGGGTAGTAGTGTCGCCAGCAGCTCGACCATCGGCGTGGCGTCGCGGGCGCCGGTGGGCAGCAGATCGTCGACGCGATAGGTCGCTTGTTTCTCTCGCTGGGCGCCGAGGCGACTTAGCCGAAAGCCTTGACCCTCGTCGACGACCTCTAGCCGCAAGGGCTGCAGCACTTGGTTGAGCAACTCGCCAATCGTTTGCCCAACGCCCCGCAATGTGATTGGCTGGTCGGC
>JBCDCL010000335.1:0-4310 GCA_039182175.1 Planctomycetota bacterium | reverse complement strand
GTCTCTGCTCTTGGGGCCGACGAGCCCCCGCACAGCGTCGAGAATATCGATAGCACGGAGTCTTACCTGGTTGAGGTTGGCCACAAGGGCATGTATGCGGTGGCGATTGGACTGTACACAAACGACCAGGGCGAAGCCGAAAGCCAAAAGTTCCGCTATCAAAAAGTGCCGCTCGATCATCGGTTTGAGGATTCGCCCGAAATGAAGCAGATGCTGGCCGACTATCAGGGCGAGTTGCAAGCATTCGGGCTCGACGGGCTCGGCGTCAAACCCCAGCTGCATCCCACCAACGCCGTGACGGGTGGCGAATTCGCTGGCAGCGCTGCTTGTGCCGACTGCCACTACGAAGAGTACGAGAAGTGGGAGACGACGCCTCACGCTCACGCCTTGCAAACGCTGGTCGATCTTGACCCTGCTCGCCACTACGACCCCGAATGTCTCAGCTGCCACGTCACGGGCTGGAATCCTCAGAAGTACCATCCGTATGTCACCGGCTACACGAGCCTGGCCGCCACGCCGCACCTCAACGCCAACGGCTGCGAGAACTGCCACGGTCCAGCCGCCCGCCACGTGGCGGTGGAAAATGGCGAACTCGAACTCACCGACGAAGAGAACGAGGCTCTTTACGAAGCCCTCCGCCTAGAGATTGGCGAGAACGAAGGCAATCAAGAAGGCCAAACGCTCGGCAAAGCGGTCAACAACTGCCTCGAATGCCACGACTTGGACAACTCGCCCGACTTCGACTTCCAAGAATACTGGGAGCAAGTCAAACACGGCGGCGACGACTAGAAAGCGACGAGGTCGAACTCAGATCCGCTTTGCCGTGGCTATAAGCGTGTGGTCAGTGCCGGTCGAATGGACTGAACGTAAGTCCAAGTACCAAACCAGGCAACGCAACGAACGAACCGATGAGAGTGGTGACGAAGCCGAGCAGTTGCCAGCCAGCTTCGGCAATCCAGGGCACGGTCAGTATCGCAAAGAACTGACCGAGCCAAATTGCGAGCCATGCAACCCAAGCTCTCCGTCGACTTAGCGCGCCTGCGATTAATGCCCCAAGGTTTAACCCGCCGGCGTACAAAGATCCGTCTGCGTCCCACGGTTCATCATGGCCGGTCAGGTAGCGAGAAGCTGCCCAGACTCCAAAACCGGACGCGAAGCCAACCGCGACCGCGGCGATGAGACGGAACTGGGCAATCCGTTGCTGGCGTGCTGTCGGAATTTGAGTGTGTGCGGACTCCGTTTCAGGCGACCGATACGGATTGTCGTCCGGCGTCACCCTTCGATCTCCGCTAGCACGCCGTCGTCAATGCTAAAGTTGCTTGACACTGCTTGTACGTCGTCGTGATCGTCGAGCTTCTCCATCAGCTTCAAAACCTTCGGTGCGTCGGCGGCGCCAATGTCGACCGTGTCTTTCGCCAAGTAGGTGATCGACTGACTTTCTGGCTTGTAGCCTGCGGCGTCGATCGCGGCACATACGTCGTTGAAGGCTTCGACCTCGCAGACAACTTCGAACATGTCGCCCCCGTCACGCACGTCATCGGCGCCTGACTCCAGGGCTAGTTCCATTAGCGTCTCTTCATCGAGAGTTTTTGTCTCGCCCTCTTCGGTGGTCTGCTCGGCAGCGAGCACCACCAATCCCTTGCGGTCGAACATCCAGCCCGCGCAGCCAGAGACGCCCATATTGCCGCCGCAGACTTCAAAGATCTTCCGCACCTCGGGCGCCGTGCGATTGCGATTGTCGGTCAGGATCTCGACCATGAAGGCCGTGCCGGCGGGGCCCATTCCCTCGTAGAGGATTTCTTCGTAGTTGTCCCCTTCGAGATCGCCTGCCCCTTTCTTGATCGCCCGCTCAATGTTGTCCTTGGGCATCGACACCGCTTTGGCGTCGTTGATCGCGTAGCGAAGCTTGAGGTTGGTGTCGGGATCGGCGCCGCCCATCTTGGCCGCAACGATGATCGCCCGCGACAGTTTGCTCCAGACTTTGCCGCGTTTGGCGTCGATGGCGGCTTTCTTGTGCTTGATGCCCGCCCAGTGGGAATGACCTGCCATAATAAAGAAGCTTTGTTGATTGGGATCTGAGAATTGCGGTTCGATTTGCCGATCGTCCTACAAACAGTTTAGTAGTGCTGCCAGAACTGCAGGCAGAATCGGTTCGACAGCAGATTTTGGAGCTTCCGCCAATCGAGCAGAAACAAGCCGAGCAAAGGAAGAATGCCTACCCTACCGAGGTTTACGCTTGGCTGGCGCCTTCTTCTTTCTCTTCTTCACCGCCTTCTTTTTGCCGGCGACTTTCTTGCTAGCCGATTTCTTGACGGCCTTTTTCGGCGTCGACTTCGCAGGTTTCTTGGCTGGTGTTTTTTTGGCGACTTTCTTCACCACCTTCTTGCCAGCGGCCTTTGAAGCGCCCGGCGATTTCGCGGCTGCGGGCTTCTTCGCGGCCGCTTTCTTGTCCGCAGCTGGCTTAGCCGGTTTCTTGGCGTCCGCCTTCTTGGGCTCAGCTTTGGTGGACTCGGGCTTCTTTGCCTCGGTCGCCGCCGGTTTCTTTTCAGGCTTGGGCTCTGGCTTCGGCGGGCGTTTTGGCAAACGGTCTTTGCACTTGGGATCGATCGCCAGCAACCGCTTGCGGGCTGCTTGGCCGTAGGGGCTTTTGCCTACCTCGACACCCAACTGATGGAGCACCGACCCTACCTCGGCGCCTTTGGTCTTCGGCACCGCCCGTTCAAGACCGGGCACCGTGCCGGCCTTGGCTTCCGCGTCTGAGATGATATCCAGCGTCTTTAGCGCTGTCAGCAGACCATCATTCACGGCGATCGAATGACCGCCGAGCGAATTTTGCACCGCGTACGCAACGACAAAACGCGTCGAACCGGGTAGCTTCTCGAGCTGCTTGATCGACTGCCCGAGGTTTTGCTTCTTCATCGCCTCGATGTCGAAGGCGTAGAAGGTTTCAAAAATGCTCTGCAGTACCGCCTTCAAACGAGCGGCTGCCTCGTGTGAGTCGTTAAGACCCTTGCACGACTCCGCCAACTCTTTCTTGGTCGTGACCCGCACTTCGTTCCAATCGAAGTAGCCATCCCGCAGGGTGGTGAAGGCCTGCTCGGCGTCTTCGTGCAGCGAGTTCTCTAGCAAGCAAGCAAACAGCAACGTGTCTAGCAGCGACCGTTCCTTCGGCGGAGGGACCGGCTTGTAGTGCTTCTTGAGCGTCGTAATGAGCTTCGTGATTTTCGCGGCGCGGTTCGTGGCGGCCATGGACAGAACGCTAGGGTCAGAGGTCGTGAGTCTGGGTCAGGATCGAACCCCGCGGCGCCGAAATGCATGGCTCGCGAGGCGCAAATCGACTGATCGCGAGAAGCTACACTCCGTTGTTGTCTGGATGATTGTCGGCTTCTTGTCCGACACTCTCGGCAGTGGCGCCGTGCTCGTCATTCGTCTCCGCGGTCTCGCCGCTGGGGCTATCGTCGAGCACCTCGCGCAAAGTCTTGGCAATGGCGATGGAGTTCTTAACGCCCATGTCGAGTTCGAATCGCAGTGTAGGCGTATAACGCGTGTCGATGCGGTTTGCGACTTTGCTCTGCAGGTATCCCGCCGAACTTTGTAGACCGTGCAGGCAGCGTCGCTGCTTAGCGTCGTCGCCCATCACCGAGACATGGACCTTAGCGGTCCGCATATCGGGCGAAACCTCCACGTACGTCACGGTGACATCCTCGACTCGCGGGTCTTGCAGGTCGGTAAGAATCGCCATGCTGACGACTTCGCGGATCGCTTCAGCGGCTTTCAGCGTACGGCGGGAGGACACGGCGGAAGGACGGTTGGGGGATAATTTAGGGTGAAAGCTTTGAGCGACTGTCGGTGCGACGCATGTTCTAGCGACGTCGCGGTGACTGCCAGCAGGCGGCCGATCAATCGTCGAACGAGCGGCCGATCTCTTCGATCTTGTAAACCTCGAGAATGTCGGCTTCCTTGATGTCGTTAAAGCCTGCGAGCTTAATACCGCACTCGTAGCCTTCGCGGACTTCCTTGGCGTCGTCCTTTTCGCGGCGGAGGGTGTCGATGGCGTAGTCGCCTACCACCATGCTGTCGCGAATCACGCGAGCACGGGCGCCGCGTTCTACAACGCCGGCGATCACGCGGCAGCCGGCAATCGACCCAACGCGGCTGATTTTGAACACCTGCTGCACCAACGCCCGACCAAGATCCTTCTCTCGCTCTTCGGGCCGAAGCATGCCTTCGAGGGCTTGCTTCAGCTCGTCGGTGATCTTGTAAATGATGCTGTAGCGGCGAATCTCGACGCCCGTATGATCGGCCATCGC
>JBCDCL010000334.1:0-4314 GCA_039182175.1 Planctomycetota bacterium | reverse complement strand
GCGGGGCGGATCGAATAGTGTACATAAATGCACCACTCGTCCGCCACTGCCGAACGGTCGACCGTCGATTGGCTCTTTCTCGACATGAATGCCTACTTTGCATCGGTCGAGCAGCAGCGGCAGCCGCATCTGCGGGGTCGCCCCGTCGCGGTGGTGCCGACGATGACCGACCGCACCTGCTGCATTGCGGTCAGCTACGAGGCCCGCCCGTTTGGCGTCAAGACAGGCGTCAACGTCGGCCTGGCCAAGCAGTTGTGCCCCGACCTGCAACTCGTCGAAGGTCGGCACGAGCACTACATCGAAACGCACCACCAGATTCTCAAAGCGGTCGAGTCGGTGCTGCCGATCGAAAAAGTTTGCTCCATCGACGAGATGGTCTGCCCGCTGGCGCCGCCCGATCGTTGTCCCGAGCGGGCTGAGCAGAAGGGCCATGCGGTCAAGCAGGCCATCTTTGATCAAGTCGGCCCCTATCTACGTTGCTCCGTCGGACTGGCGCCCAATCGGTTTCTGGCGAAAGTCGCCAGTAACCTGCAAAAGCCGAACGGGCTGTCGATCATCACCCGGGCTCACCTGCCGTACCGGCTCCACTCGCTCAAGCTCACCGACCTGCCCGGCATTGGCCGCAACATGCAGCGGCGGCTCGCCAACCGAGGCGTCACCTGCACTCGCCAGCTGTGCAGTCTCTCCAAGCCAGCGATGCGCGAACTGTGGAACAGCGTGCTCGGCGAACAGTGGTGGCATTGGCTCCGCGGCGACGAGATTGGCGAAAAGCCAACCAAGCGGCAAACGATCGGCCACTCGCACGTCTTGGCGCCCGCCTTGCGGACCGACGACGGCGCCCGAGCGGTGCTCGTCCGCTTGCTGCACAAAGCGGCCGCCCGACTACGCAAAGAGGGTTACTCCGCCCGCCACCTCGCGGTGCAGGTACGCTACCTAGGAGAGGCGCCCCGCTGGTCAGTTCGCGTACCGGTTGGCTACACGCACGATACGCCGACATTGCTGCGGGCCCTGATCACTGCCTGGGACGCCCGCTCCCCGGGCGGCATTCCCCTCCAAGCAGGCGTCACGCTTCTCGGCCTGCAGCGAACCAGTACGCTCTCGATGCCCCTCTTCGCCGAAGACCAGCAAGCCCTTCAAGCCGCCGAAACGATGGACGACATCAACAAAAAGGCCGGCCCCAACTCCCTCTACTTCGCCTCAATGCACGACACCCGAGAGTCAGCCCCGATGCGAATCGCCTTCACCCGCATCCCCGACATCGAAAGCGAAATGGGCGGGTGAGCGATGAAGATGGAATCGGTCTGTGCCGCCGACTGCGAGCAGTCTCGCCGGTCTGCCGCGGACTCGCTAAGCCTCATAACCGGTTATGTTGCCGACAACGTCGTAGATGTGCAGCCTATCATCCTTACTAATGTCACCAGGATTCGACCCCGGTGCACCTTCCGGAACATCCATTCCAAAATAGTCGTAGTATCGCACCCAATAATCGTGAACCTCTCCAGTCTCCAGATCTCTAAAGCTCATTGGCGACTCGGGAAAGAACGGGATACCGTTATTCGCATTCTTGAACATGTCGACGACAAGTTCACTGCAGTAGAGCGCTGCTTCGTCGGTCAAGTACCGACTGTCGTAGGGAACATCTCTCTGCTCCAAGCCGTAAGATATCGCGGCCGGCAGTATGTCGAGGTGCTCTTGAAGAAGCCTGGCCGCCATGTAGCGGGGATTTTCGAGATGGTCGTTCGACCGTCTGATGAAAACCTGTAAGTTTGTCAGCCGCACCTCTGGCGGAAATGCTTCTAAGACAAACGTACCTAAATTTGTCTCAACGATCACTCCCACATGGTTAACTCGCGCCCCGCGATATCCCTCCGTTACAGCTGAAATGGCATTGCCTGGGCTACCGATCTGAGTGAACAGCAGGTCACCTGTGATCATCGGTGTATCTCCCTTAGCTCCGAGACGCGTGCGGCTTAACTCTGTCAGCCGGGGCCACCGTCAGCCGAAACAGAAATGCTCGCAAGCACTTTTTAGCCAAGATACTCAAGAGTGAGCAGCAGTCAGCCAGACGAGTGCGATAAATACGCCGAAGATGCTCAGCGCCACTTTCAGCTGTTCCGTGGCCGCGACTGAAAGCCCTGCCCCCGAGGATAGAGCTCGGGACCATGAAGACATTCGCAACCTGAATCAATCGGTCGACTTCCACTTCTCTTAAGTTTTCCGTGTGAGGCATCATGCACTCCTCAGTTCAGACCACCTACGAGGGTGAAGTGTAGCGTAATCGGACGCGGCGACATTTAGCACTGTCTTGGGAATTGAATGTGAGTCGCCGCTCTGGTTCACGCTGTTACGCGACGGTCACGGTATCTTGATCTGATTTCCGCATCTACACGTGTAGACATTCAAGCCGGTCGCGAGGTGCTCGTAATTTTCCGGTTCATATCGTTGATATTTCCAAGTTTGGCCACATTTCGGGCATTTGCCACGGTTCCACATCTTTGATTTCGTTTGCCATGCCGTAAACACAATGGTCAAGAGTACGATGACGCAAACTGCCCACATCAGAATTTCGCTGTCCATTCGCCCATCCGACCGCGCTTTCGCAGTAATTCCGTGCTCTTGCAATATCTCTTCCTCTTTCCGCGATAACGTTTTCCCGAGGCTTTGCTTCGATCTGATAGCGGTAATCAAGCTTCGTTCATAGTTTTTTCGTGCTTGCGTTTCTTCTGGGTTACGAAAACCGTCCTGAGCACCAGACCAGATACATGCAACAAAAAATGCCGTGAGTGCTATCCCGAGAATCACCTTCAGCCAGACCGGCGCGGAGTTATTGGAGGCATGATTCATCGGATTTAGCCTTGGCGGTCAACAATGAGCAGACGGTGAAGAGTCTTTACGAACGAATAAGCAAATAGCGTCGCCGTCATCACAAGTCTCTGCGTAGACAATTTCTGGCAGCACGGGCTAAGCGTTGCAACGAGATGATGCATAAACGCTTGAGTGATGTGGGCTTGTGCATGCGAGTCCCCTGAGATGTTCTCCATGACCCATCTTCGAACCTCAAAGACTCTGCCCATCGCCGTAGCTATCCAAATCACGCCCCCTCTACTTGATGCACCAATACCACGTCGTGCACGCCGCTGGCCATTTCTTTTGAGCCGCCGGCGGCTAGGTGGCTGCCGCCGACGATGATGATGCGGTCGCCCTTCCTTGCCAGGCCTGTCTCACAGGCCCACTTGTCCGTATGGAGCACAAGGTTGGTCATGTCCTCCGCAGGCGCCTCGGCCAGCGGGGTTACGCCCCAATAGAGACTCATCTTGCGGAGCGTCTTCTCGTCGGAACTTACGCCCACGGTGGGAACAAAACTCCGCTGTTGCGAAAGTCCCAACGCCGTGCGGCCGGTATAGCTCGACACAATCACCAGCTTGGCGCCCAGCGTGTACGCCATCTCGCCGGCGCCACGCACCACGGCCCGCGTGACATCGTGCAGCACCGCGTCGGAAGCGACGTCGCCCGTCTTCGGCGGCCGATGGGCGAGGCTCTGCTCGGTCGCCATGCAAATGCGATTCATCATCTGCACCGTTTCGAGCGGGTACTGCCCAATCGCCGTCTCGCCCGACAACATACAAGCATCGGCGCCATCAATCACGGCATTCGCCACATCGGTCACCTCCGCCCGCTTCGGCCGGAGCGAGTCGTGCATGCTGTCGAGCATCTGCGTGGCGATGATCGCGGGCTTTTGATAGCGGTGGCAGGTAGTGATGATCCGCTTTTGCTCGACCGGCATTTGGGCAACATCGATCTCTACGCCCAAGTCACCACGGGCGACCATCACTGCATCGGACGCTGCGACGACTTCCTCTAGACGATCTAGTGCTTCTCGCTTCTCGATCTTGGAAACGACGGCTGCATCGGAATTGCTCGATCGCAGAATGTCACGCAGTGCACGCACCTCGTCGGGCGCCCGAACGAAACTCAAGCTAACGAAGTCGACGCCTGCCTCGGCCGCCCACAACGCATGCTTGTGATCCTCGACGCTGATCGCCGGTGCGCTCAACTTGACGCCTGGCAGATTGATGCCTTGCCGGCTGCGGATATCGCCTCGCTGAACGACACTCAGCCGCACACGGTCCCGGAGGTGCTCCTCGACCACCATGCTCACCGTGCCGTCGGCTAGCATGACGTGATCGCCGACGGACAGTTCGCGAATCAGCGGCGGATAGGTCGCGGTCAGTTCGTTCGCTTTGGCAGCAGACCCTTCAGCAACAAACCAAAACTCGGCGCCCGTCTCGCAAAAGATCCGGTCGCCATCGATTT
>JBCDCL010000333.1:0-4317 GCA_039182175.1 Planctomycetota bacterium | reverse complement strand
CGCGAACCCTTCGTCGTCGGACAGCGAAGTTGCCGGTGGCAAATTCGCATCGCCAGCGATCTCCAATACTGGCATCGCCTGAAGGTTCGAATCGCCAGACTCGTCGCCGGAAACATCGCTCGCATCGTCGTCGATTAGCGTGTCGCTTGGCGTTGTCTCTTGCGAGACTTCGGCAAAACTTGGCCCAGCGGAATCGTCGTCGATCGACGATGGTTCGTCGCCGTCAGGACTGTCTACTAAGGTCCCATCGAGCAATTCGTCCAGCGGCGGCAGTTGGTATCCGCCAGATGGCTGGGACGCTACGGTAGGGTAGGGCGTTTCGTAGGTTGGTGGCCGAAGGGCGATCGCCGGCGGCCACGGCTGGAGCGTCCCGCGTTGCGACAAGGCATCCGTCGCTTCGCTTGGCTCCGCTGACCGCTCACGCTCGGCGGTAGAAGGCACTGGCTTCGCCGGCCACGCTTGATCGGGCGTGTCAGCCGCGTCGCGAGCTTCGTTGGACTGCGCCACAGCCTGCCGCTTCTTGATGACTGCCGACCCCAGCGTACCCAGTACGGCAATCGCCAGCAGGCAACTGGCGATCCCTACTCCTGGTAGTGGACGACGCTCGGAGCGACGAGGTGATGATCGGCGGGTCGCTTCCATGCGGCGGGCAGATACGGTGGCGAGGCAGGGGCAGTCAGGCGGAGCAGGGTAAACCCAAACAGGTCGCCCCACGCCGGCAATGGCGGACGTAACGAAACCTCCGCACTGATCGATTCGACTCCCCTCTGCCCCGGCAACCAGCTAAACCGGCCCAATCAGACCACCGTGGCGCCAGCCAGCCGGCACAGCCCGCACAGCCGGACCGCCCTCGCCCGACGAAGCAACCCGCAGGCCGCAAAGTTTGCCTACGACGATTGCTCAAACCGTTTGCTAGCACGGCCGCCGGGCTGGTTACTCTTCGCCATCATGGGTTGATGTCAGCGTCGCTGATGACGATGAGTGGATTGGGCGAGTCGGACCGCTTGTCGTTGGGCGTCATCAATGCACGTAGGACATCGCTGTGGATGGCGTCCTTTAAGAAACGCGCCCGCCCGCCTGCGAATGCTGCGTTGACGCCACCCGGATGGTTACTGGTCGGACGAGCTTGCAGGGCACTCCATTGCTCCCACACATCGTCGCAACTGCTCGGATAAGTCAACTCCGATAATCTCGAGCACGGTCCGCATCCCGGATCGGGGCACAGTCGATCCGGCCCATTAATATGGATGGCATCGCTCGCATGGGATGTCCACCCGAAGAGTGGGCTCCACTGCCGATCTTCCCTCTCTTGAATGACATCCAAGTCGGGCGCGGCGCCAAAGGCGTCATCAGTCGGGACAATGCCGCTCCAACCGATGACGTCGTACTCTTCGGCGACGAGGCTTTCTGAGATCGAAAGCGTGTATTCACGACCATCACGCCAGTGACCTTCGAGCATCGCCGCGCGAGGGTCATAGATGCGATTGAGAAAGGGGCCGTTGGATGGCTTCTGATCGAGCACACTACCTATCCGGCCGGCGTTTGCGGTGTAGCTCATCGCCGCGTTGGAACGCTTGACGGAATCATCCGTCGGGCAAACGAAAATTTCCAAATAGGCGTTCGGCCTCTTGCCGAGCTCGTAGTTGTCGTAGATCTGAATGCGTTCTAAATCGGGCAGGAGTTCTACGGCCCATGTCTTGAATCGCTCGCCTGATTGGTTGTCTAACTGTTGGCTGTTCAAGTAATCAAACAACCCTACCCATCGGCGATGGCGTTCTTCAAATTCGATGGTTGCCAGCGTCAACTGACGCATGTTGTTCAGACAGGTACTCCGGCGTGCTGCCTCTCGCGCACTTTGCACGGCTGGCAGCAAGAGTGCGATCAAGGTGCCGATTATGGCGATCACCACCAGAAGTTCGACCAACGTAAAGCCCCGAGAAATCCTCATCGAAGTGCTCCTGATTTCGAGTGATCCTCCCATCGCCCCGACATTCGCAGGCCACTGCAGGGACTATTCCCGCCGACGAATTGATTCAGGTAGAAAGCCAACGCCGATCAAAATCCCGGCCTCAATCCATCCACCACTTGCGGGGCATGGCCGCTGGAGCGTTCGGCGGCGCTAGGGTAGTCTTGTGGCTTGCCGACAGCCCATTAGTCCTGCCCCTTAACCCCTGATTTCTCTCCCCTGCGAATGTCCGACCCCTACTTTCAGCAACTGTTTGCCGAGCGCATCGGCGGCGCCAACTACGGCAAAGACGACGCGATCTACAAGTTCGAAAAGATCAAGCGAGCCAAGCGTAAAGCTCTCGCCGAGCATCCTGAGCGGCAGTTGCTTGACTTCGGCATTGGCGAAAACGATGCGATGGCGCCCGAGGCGGTCCGCCAGGTGATGGCCGAGGAAATTCATCAGCCTGAGAATCGCGGCTATGCCGACAATGGCATCGCGGAGTTCAAAGAGGCGGCAGCCCGATTCATGCAGCGGGAGTTCAACGTCACGGTTGACCCGGTGACCGAAGTGAACCACTGCATCGGCTCGAAGCCCGCCTATGCCATGCTGCCGGCATGCTTTATCAACCCGGGCGACATCACGCTGATGACCGTGCCGGGCTATCCCGTGGCGGGCACGCACACGGCGTACTATGGCGGCATCGTCCACAAGCTCCCGCTGCTAGCCGAGAATGATTTCCTGCCCGACCTCGACAACATCTCGCCCGATATCCTCGACCGCGCCAAGCTGCTGGTGCTCTGCTTTCCCAATAGTCCGACGGGCAAGACGGCGCCGCGTGAGTTTTATGAGAAGGTTGTAGCATTCGCCAAAGCAAACAACCTCGTCGTGGTGCAAGACGCCGCGCACGCGATGATTAGCTTCGACCGCGAGCCGAATAGCTTCCTCGCAGTGCCCGGCGCCAAAGACGTAGGCGTCGAAGTTCATTCGCTCTCCAAAGGCTTCGACATGATCGGCTGGCGGATGGGCTGGGTCTGTGGGCACGAGCGGATTGTCCAAGCGTTTGCCGACGTGAAGGACAATAGCGACTCGGGCCAATTCATCGCCGTGCAGAAGGCAGCAGCGGCGGCGCTCGACGATCCTGAGATTCCGAAGCAGATCCGCGCGAAATACAAACGGCGGATGGAAAAGCTGGTCGCCACGCTGCAGCAATGTGGGTTTGAGTGCAAGATGCCGGGCGGCACCTACTTCCTCTACACGCCGGCGCCCAAGGGCCTGGAAGGGGGGCCGACGTTCGCCAATGCCGAAGAGGCGAGCCAGTATCTTATCACCGAGCAATCGATCTGCACCGTGCCGTGGGACGACGCCGGCTCGTTCCTCCGATTCAGCGTCACGTACGTCGCCGAAGATGAAATAGCAGAGGACGACCTGATGGCAGAGACGGCTGCTCGGCTCACCAATTTGAATGTGCTATTCTGATAGATGAGCGTCGCGTCCACGCTTTGCTGAACGCCGACTGCTCGCCTGCGATCCTCCCACTCGATTCTGCCCGCTGCTGGGGACGACACCGTGTCGTCCCAACGCTGCGGCATCCTAGCGTCTCGCCATGTTGCCAAATTTCCTCGGCGTCGGATTCTTCCGATGTGGCACAACCTGGTTGCACGAGACGCTCGACCAGCACCCGCAGGTCTACGTGCCGCAGAAGCTGAAGGAGATTCACTTCTTCTACGAGGAGAATTACGGCCGTGGGTTGCCGTGGTACGAAACCCACTTCCCCAGCGACGACACTGCCGACCAGTTCAAAGCGGTTGGCGAGATCGGCCCTGGTTACGCAACGCGAGGTTGCCTGGACCGCATCGCCGCCGAGCCGACGATCGAGCGTTTTCTGTTCATGGTTCGTAATCATGCCGATCGCGTCTACTCCAACTATCGGCAAGCGGCGCGGATGTCGTCCAAGCCGGCGCCGTTTGAAGAGCATGTCGCACAGATTGAATCGTGGGGCCCTTCGCAGCGCTACACGCCATGGATCGAAGCGTGGATCAACCGCTTTGGCGCCGATCGTGTCTTGGTGGTCACGCTCGAGGACGTGATGCGTGACGCTAAGGGCGAGCAAACGCGAATCGCCAACCACCTGGGGATCGACCCCAATGGCTTTCCTGACGAGCCGACAAGCCGCGTCAACGAATCCGCCATGCCAAGCAGACCCTGGCTGTATAAACTGGCAGGCAAGACCAATACGCTGCTGTATCGCTACCGGCTCTACAGTGTCTCCAACGCCTTGAAAGCAATGGGACTGAAGCGGCTCATGGGCTTTGGCAAAGGCGCTCCGCCACCGCCGATGACCGACGAGTCGCGACGCCTCATCAACGAAT
>JBCDCL010000332.1:0-4323 GCA_039182175.1 Planctomycetota bacterium | reverse complement strand
TGTCGTCCGGCGTAGCGGCTATTCCGCTGACTGCCCGCCGCGCGGCGGCAGCGGAGCGGTGGCCGGATGCGAGCCGCAATAGGCAGCGGTCGGTACTGGCAGCAGCCATCCAACCGAGCGGGGTGTCGAAAACGGTCGTCGCTGCCGTCTCTTCAGGCAAAGCTACCGGGTGATCAGCGACCGCAGACAGTGTAGCCATGCCTGGTTCTCCTCGACGCAAGTTGTTGGTCAGAAACAGTTAACCGCGGATGCGGCATCGCGCACGTGCTTTGACACCCCTCGCCCAGCCGCCGTATACTCTCACCAGAGCCGATCTGCCCGAGGGCGACAAGACCCCGATCGGCTCGCACCGGCAAGGAGTATTTCTCGACCGGAACACGAATACGTTTCGGGCATCACTCGCCACAAAAATTCCGAGCACAAGTCGTCGGCGAGGGCGTCGGAACGGACACCACCAGCGACAATCCGCAGCCCCCACCGAAGGGAGACCAAGAGCACGGCGGTCGCTCCGATGCGACCCAGACCAGCACGGGAGTGGCAGCGGATTGCAAGCGGGGCGCATCCCCAGGAAGGACTAGCGACATGAATCCCTATGCTTCGCTAGCGGACGATTACTACATCAATATGAATCTCAACACCGAGATGGAACTCTCTGGTGGCCGAGAGACGGTGCTGCACTTCGCTGAACAGATGCAGAAGAAGTATCCCGAGATGCGGAACTTCTACTCACGCGACAAGGGCGACTTCGTCTTGGAAGAGGACAAAGATCGTGGCGACTATCGGTGGTGTTCGCTAGAGACTCGCCGCATCGCCTCGGGCTGCGTAAATCCCGAGTCGCTCACCGCCGCTGCCGACCAGCATTCCCACGCGCTGGACTTGGCGCCGTACGTCTTGTCGGTCAGCCCGCTCGACTGCGAAGCGCTCGACTTCCTGATGGGCTTCGACTTCAGCTACCGGGGCAACCACAACCAACTCGTGACCGAAGCTCTGGGCGTTTGTCCCGCGTTCGACAAACTGGCCCAGATGCCCGGCGCGTCGTTCGTCAACAACGAACCGAATATTACGCTCGCCGTCGACGAAGACTGCCGCGTGCAATGTCGGGTGCATATTGAAACACGGACGACCCCCTATCACATTCGCACCGGTGAGTATCAAGAAGACCAGCTGAGCGTCTACGTCACCGCCCGTCGCTACGGCAGTCTTGAAACGGGGATGACCTACGTTGATGCCATGACCGACCTCAAGGCACTCTGCCAGGACGCGGTCGACAACTACGTTGTCGAGTCGGTGCTTGAGCCGCTTGCGCGGGCGATTGCAATGAACTAGCGCCGCCGGGCGTTTACTTTAGCTCAACCGTTCGCCCCTCCTGGGCAGACCGTTTGGCGGCGTCGAGGATCTGCATCACGATCAGGTTGTTTTCTATTGCCGACAAGTCGGTCGGCTGAAGAGTGATTTCGCCACGCACCGCAGCAGCGAGCAGGGCGAAGGGATCGTCGCGAGGTGGCGGTAGAGGTGGAGCCAGTACTTCGCGTGCCCCCGGTTCGCCCGCTAGTCGCACTCGCATTCGTTTGGCGTCGTCGCAGATCGCAAGGCCTGTTTCGCCGTAAACTTCCATATCCTTACGAGCGAACGGCCAGTTCCACGACGCCTGAATCACACCCTGCATCTGCGGGTAGCGGAGCAAGATGGTCGCCTCGTCTTCGACCTCCGGATACACCTCCGGCTTGATCTGCTGCGTGATCGCGGTGACCGACAGCGGCTTTTCGTTTTGCATCAGTTGCGTGATCAGGTTGGCGCCGTAGCAACCAAAATCGGGCAGGGCGCCTCCGCCGTTGAGCGTGGGATCGATCAGCCACTCCAGAAACTCGTCATTGACGCCAATCTCGCGCGGCCCCTGGTGACCATCGTGGACCACCACCTTGCGAAGCGGGCCCAACGCATTCCCGCGTACCAGCCGCAATGCCTCAGCGTTGCTGGCATACCAAGTGGTTTCGTAGTTCGTTAGGAGCAAGATGCCATGCTGGCGTGCAAGCTCCGCCATCTCGTTTGCATGAGCAAGGCTGACCGCCAGGGGCTTCTCGACCATCACGTGCACGCCACGCGGAGCACAGACGCGGACCACTTCCAAATGGCCATGAATTGTGTTGAACGCCGTCACCGCATCCGGCTTCACCTTCTCGAGCATCTCTTCGAGCGTCGGCGAGACGAGGTCCCTGCTATAGCCGTGCTGCTCCGCATAGCGATGTGCCAGGTCGGTGTTGGGTTCGGCAATGCCAACGATTTCGATATCGCCTCGCTCCGCTCGCCCCAGGATGGCGTGGACATGGGTATGCACCAGGCCTACGACGCCAACGCGAACGGGAACAGTGTGTGGCTGTGCGTCAATCATCGGACAGATCGCCAACGCGATGGCTACCGTTGCAAAAAGAGTCTTCAAGCGGCAACAGAAAAATGAATTCGTCATTAGTACTGGGCTTCACCTGTGTGCCCCGATGATAACGTCCTGTCACCATGGGATATCGTGCGGATGGAGCGGAGCTTCCTTAAGCTCTGCTGGGATCTCGATCACGGTACCAAAAAGACAAACGGCCAGCAGAATAACCGTTGGCAGCGACCAACCGATGATGCGGGCGGCCAACTGGCCCCGCGGGGGTTTCGTATTGCCGGGAGTCAGCTTCCGGAAGTGCAAACAAGCACACCAGAAGACGGTTCCCACCATCACAAGGATGTGTACCGTGATATCGTTCGGACTAAGGACTTTCGCCAGCCCGATATTCACTGCCCCGAGTGTGATGATCATCACCACTTCCACCAGCGAGAATCGCGAATCCCACTGCCAGTAATTCGAGTAGTACGGGATCATTCGACCACGCTCGTCGAAATGAACCCGATCATTCGGTTGCGTATCAGCCAAAAGCTTGTACTGCGGCTCTGGAAATGGTGGAGCGTAGTCTCTCGGGTCGCGTCGGCGATACCACTCGTCGATGGCGAAGGCGGTAATTCCCAAAACGGCGAAGCCTAGCAGGAACAACAAGACGGTCATGCTCGACTCTTCGCTTGTGTGCCCAAAAAAATTCCCAGCGGCTTTTCGATATTTCGGGCTAAGTATTGCTGGTTTTGCAGATGTTCAGCATCGATTCGGCAGATTCGATTGCACGAGCGATGCGTTTGTCCCTAATCGAGCGACCCGGTTGCCTGGATTAAGCCTTCGATAAAGTGTTGCGACTGGCGGCGGCCCATGCTGCGGAGGCCGAGCACCAAAAAGGGTGGCCACAGGACGTGGGCGATCTGCATCGTTTGCAGCACCTGCCAGCGGAGGGCTGGATTTTCGGTCGGCAAAATAAACCAACTCACCAGACCACCCACCAGTAGCAGCACCGGCAAACCGAGGCCAAGAATCAAGCCAAGATTCGTTCGCTTGAGTCGCTGCGTCAGTCGGTCGAAGCCGAGCACGTAAGAGACACGCATCTCGTCGCCCCCCACAGGCTCGACGTCAAACTCCGCTTCGCTGAAATAAAGGGTCGGCGGCTGGTTGCACAACAGCGGCCCCTTCTTCTTGACCACCAACCGCCGAGGCGACTTCTCGATCACTTTGAACAGCGTTAGCGGCATGCCAACGTTTGGCTGGCGAAGCGTGCTGGCTAGCTGCTGAAGAACCGCCTCGGCCGAGGCCCGCACGGTCAACTCCCCGGTGATGACGTCGTGCCGGCGTTCGTCCTCGATCGTGAACTGCGACGGCGCCTCGGTCGGCCGGCCCAGCTTGAGCGTCAGCGTCAACGAACAAAGCCAAGCGAGCACACCGATCCCCATAATGGCGGCAAAGACAAGCGTGGCGACTTCTTGGGTCATGCGATCTAGGCGTGGGGGGACCGCGATCAAAATTACTCGCCGGAGGTATCCGCGTCTAGCCATGCCGAATGGCGCCAGATCGAAAGCCGACGCAAACCCTCTGTGTATATCTTTCAACTTGGCAGGCATCCTTGGTATTGCCGATCAACAGACTAGGTTTCTTGAAGCCGCGTCGACCGCGTTCACCGTGCAGCCAGCCCAACGATCGATACGCCGTCGAGAAGCTTGGCTCTATCGATAAGATACTCTCGGCAACCATGAGGATCATCAACATCGGCAAGGTTGTCGCTTGGAGCACCGAAACGAATCGCTAGCAATCCGTTACCCTCTCTTAAGGAAGGTTCACAACGCTCAGAAAGTCTGTAAATTAAGGCGCTGACGGATTTGTAGACAAGCTCTATTTCGTAGCGAACTTAGCTATGGCCTACCAATCAAGTACCACATCGTTGCTTCAGAGGCGAGCGAAGCAAAAAC
>JBCDCL010000331.1:0-4323 GCA_039182175.1 Planctomycetota bacterium | reverse complement strand
TGGTCGACGGCCGCGTGATGTTCGACCGCAAGGGCCGCCGCGTCAACGTCGTCCCCACCGAAGCCGCCGCCGGCTAAGCGTCGCACGAGTAACTCATGCAGCAGGGCGAGCCAATCGGTTCGCCCTTTTTGCTGCGCAATCGATAACCGACTATATCGCGATGGGTCTATACTTATTGAGTGCAGAACAACTCGATCGGTAATGCTAAATCTCCGCGTCCCCGCTTTCAGCGGCGCCGATGGCTTGTTCTCGCGTCACTGCTACTGGTGCTTTTGGTTGCAGGGCAACTGATCGGTGGGACGGGACAAGTCTCAGGTGTAGAATTCTCGCCTGATAGTTTTGAACATCGATCGTTCCAATACCACCTTTTCTGCGGACTGCCTGTCACGCCGAAACGGATCAACTTGTGGCAGAGCGACCTCGACAAGTATTTGCATGCAGAAGGTTTTGTCACGTTTGATGGAGCGACAGAATCGCCTCGTTGGTTATTGTCCAAAGGATTCTCGCCAGGTGTACGAGGCTGGCGAGGCGAAGCAATGGACATTTGCAATGCGTTTGGATGTGCAAGCGGACGCAGCAACCAATGGGTAGACTGGTCGCGAGCGAATCCCGAGTTGGCAAAAAAGTTATGGCCAGCTGTAGTCGAGATGGCTCGTCGCGAAGCATTCGGGGAAATTTCTTCGCTACTAAGGAGTGAGGACCTGCGACGAGCTAGGTCCCGGGAAGACATTACGAAGCAAGTCGAAATCGCAAAGCAGTTTGGCAGTCGATAATCGAGCTCTTTAACCCAACTAGCGCCTAGCGCCTACCAACTAGCGCCTCACTCATGTTCGTTGACCGCGTAGAAATCGAAGTCCAAGCTGGCAACGGCGGCGACGGGTGCATGAGTTTTCGGCGAGAGAAATACGTCCCCCGCGGCGGGCCCGACGGGGGCGATGGCGGCAATGGCGGCAGTGTGATCATCGTTGCCGAGGCGGGTGTCGATAGTCTGTCGCCACTCGTTGGCCGGCGGCAATGGCGAGCCAAACATGGCACGAACGGCAGCGGCTCCAAACGCCACGGCGCCTGCGCAGACGACCTGGTGATCCGTGTCCCCCCCGGCACCGTGGTCCGTGACGCTGAGCACGACTTGGTCCTTCGCGACCTGTCTGCCGCTGGCGAGCAAGTGGTTGCCGCCCACGGTGGGAGCGGCGGCAAAGGCAACACGCGGTTCAAGTCGGCCACCAACCAGGCGCCACGCGAGTTCACTCGTGGTGGCGAAGGCGAACGCCGCCAGCTGCAACTCGAACTCAAAGTGATTGCCGATGTTGGCTTGCTCGGCAAACCCAACGCAGGCAAAAGCACGCTGCTCAGCCGCGTCTCGCGTGCCCGGCCCGAGATTGCCGACTATCCGTTCACCACCAAGATTCCCAACCTGGGCATCGTGCAGATCGACCTCGATCGCACCTTCGTCATGGCCGACATCCCAGGGTTGATCGAAGGCGCTAGCCAGGGCGTTGGCCTGGGGCATGAGTTCCTCCGCCATGTCGAGCGAACCCGCGTGCTCGTGCACCTCGTCGAACCGGCGCCGATCGACGGAACCGAACCACTCGACAACTACCAAGCGATCCGCAGCGAAGTAGAAGCCTACGGCAAAGAGTTCGGCGTCGACATTGCCGAGCACCCAGAGATCATCGCCGTCAGCAAGGCGGAACTTCCCGAAGCGACCGAAGTACGCGAGCAGATCGCCGCCGCCACCGGCAAGCCGGTGCTACTCTTCTCATCAGTCACGGGCCAAGGCCTCGACGAACTACTGCGGACCACCCACGCCGCCCTGGTAGACACTCGTTGAAACTAGCGAGACACGCCAAGCGTGATGCGGCCGCGACTTCAAACGATCGCTAGATCCTAAAACCGCGACACTCACTCTGTCTCGCGAAGCTTCAGCACCACCTGGCTATAGACGTCAAGTCGCTTGAGGCGAATTTGCGGCGTCTTGCCTTCGCTTACCACCTCAAACTCCTGGTGCTCACCAATCACCTCGACGCCATCTAGATCGACCTGCATTGGATCGAGCTTCAGCACCACGTCGTAGACGGGGATAATCTCTTCGACCTGATTGGTCTCTTTGTGCAAGTGGTAGTTGATCAGGTGCACGACCAGCCGATCTTCTTTCGTTGCGAGCGTCATCTCAACGGCGTCGGGTGCGTCGAGCTTCACCGGCTGCGGGATCTGTAGCAAGTCGAGCAGATTGCTCGCCACATCTTTCAAATACCACTGGCTCTGCCGGCGATAGATCTCAAAGATCGGCGCCGCTACGTAAATGGCCTCGCCCTTGCCAAACGCATGCCGCACGATGGCCGGCGAGTCGGCAAGCTTGCCCGGCGGCGAAAGCTGATTGTTGCGAAAGAACAGCAACTCTTCTGGCTTAGGCTCGATCAACGGATAGCGATGTTTTGCCAGCACCTGGGCGCCATCGCTCACAGCAACTTCTAGGAACTGCCCCGGCACGAGCAACGACGAAGCCCGCGCGTTCTGGGCGATCGCCGGTAGCAAATCAAAGTAACCCACCGAGTACGGACTCGGCCCACGCAACGTAACACCCAGCACATCGCCTAGTGCGAATCGCTTTTCTGCTCCCGTTGCCGACGCGGAGAGCGACGTATCGCCCGTTACCAGCAGCTTGCCACCCTGCCGGACATAATCGCGGAGCTGCGTCACGGTCTCTACATCAAGCTCGCCGAGGTTGGGCAAGATAAGTGCGGCGTAATCTGTAAGCGGTCGCTGCGCGTATTCGTCGACCAGATCGAATTGCCAATGGCGGTCGGTCAGAATACTGGTGGCGCCGAGGTACTTGTCGAGCTGCTGCGGATCCTTGTAGATCGAGTAAATGTCGAACGGCTTGGCGAACAGCCCGACAACGGGCAGCGGTTCGGCGCCCAATGCCCAACGCTCCATTGGTTTGATGTGCGAATAGACCTCGCCGATCTTCTCATAAATCGCCGGGTCGAGTCGCCCCGACGGATAGGTTTGGTCGCCCAGATTGATGACACCACCTTGGGCGGCGATTCGCGACGCCACCGCACGCATGTTGGCGGTCGTCTGATCGTCCCAACCGCCCCAGCCGTGGATAAACCGGCTGGTGGTCGATTCCCAAGGCTTGCCGAAGCGCTGCAGGCACTTCATGGTCAGCATGGCATGGCTCCAGGCGCCTTGATGCCACGTGGCGCCCGGGTGGGTTTCGACCGAGCAGAAGTCGACCAGCGGCACGAGTTCCGGATGGCGGCCTGCCGTGTTGAACGAGATCACCATCTCCGGCCGCTTCGCCTTAACCGCTCCCACGATCTTGGCGACCGCCTCGCGGCGGGTCTGGCTGGCAAACGCTTCGGCCGCAGCCTGATTGTAATCGGCGCCGCCTTGCTCGCGTTGGTGCTTCGCCTGGCACCACTGGCAGTAGCACGGGTTGTTCTCAATGATGTCGATCCACACGCCATCCATGTCGTAGTTGTCGACCAGCTCTTCGAGCTCGGGGATCACCACCTCGTCGAGATACGGGGCATTCAGGCAGATGCAATTCCACGAGTCGGTCCGCGTTGTTCCGTCGGTGCCCTGCTTGGCGCCCGCGGCGGTACGCTCCATCCACTCGGGGTGCTGCTGTTCAACCGTCGTCAGCCAGCCGACGGAGTAGTACGCCAGCACCTTGATTTGCTGCCGGTGGCACTCGGTGATGATCTCACCCAGCATGTCGACATCGTCCGGCAGGCCGCTGTGTTTGTGCCCCAGGCGGGTGTTGTAGTAGGAGTTGCCGTGGTGCCCCTTAGCGAACGCCACCAGCGAGTTGACGTGGGCCGACTTGAGCGTTTGCACGTACCGCTTCGCGTCGAACTCTTTAACCACCACCTCCGGCGCCACCTCGGGCGTATGGAAGTCCATATGAATCCGGCGAATATGCTGCCCATACCAACCGGGCTCCGCCGAAGCGGTTGGACCGTTCGCTAGCCACAAGCAGAGAGCGATTAGCAGGAGGTGTCGTTTCATAGCAATCGTTCTGGTCTATTAGCTATTAGCTATTAGCTGTTAGCTGTCGTCTGATGTCATTTAGCCGTCGTCTGCTGAATAATCGCAAGTGGCTAAAGATTAATTTCGCGAGCGCTAGAATCCGGGCCGATTTCTTTTTTTGCCGATTGGCGTCAACCACGCGTAGGCGATCGACGCTCGCCAAACGACTTACGACGCCGGTCGGCGAGAGATCGCCTTGCCGCTTGGCAAAAAGAGAAGTGCCCGATTGTCAGCCTAACAGGCGAACGACAAAATTTCGACAATCAAAAATAGTCCGCCGTTTCG
>JBCDCL010000330.1:0-4327 GCA_039182175.1 Planctomycetota bacterium | reverse complement strand
TTCTTCGAACGCTAGTGCGCCTGGCAAATCTTGCGAGACGACGGTCGCTTCGGTGAAGAAAGTGAACAACCCTAGACTTGGCAGGGGGATATCAACCACGGTGTAGTTGATTGCGTCGAACTCCAAACGGAGGAATTCGCCAGTTGAGGTGAACCAGGTAAAGATTCCTGGCCCGCCGGCATCCTGCACCAACGTGTCAAACGTCAGCGTGCCGCCGATGTTTGGCACGTTTAAGTCTAGGAAGAGCTGGTCCGGCGGATTCATCAGCAATCCGCCAGGTGGCGTGACTCCGTCCACTTCAAACTCGGTGGAGGATACCGACTGCGCTTCTCCCGGATCGGGAGGCATCACAGCAGGATCGCTCACGGGGTCAGGGTCGCTGACCTCGTGAAGCAAGCCTCCATCAGCAGCGCCGACGAATTGAACGTCAACGTTGCCGATAATCATGTTGATAGTACCCGCCGAAGCGTTGCTCGACAGGCCTACAGCGACTGCCACGCCGACAAGACAGGTCAGTCGCTTAAGAGTTAGTATCATCGTGCAAATCCTTGGTTGATCTCTTCCAAATCGGGTTTGTCACTTGGAAGAGCGAGTTACTAATTGCGCGGTTTCCGCTAACCGCGGTCTCACGGAAGCCCGCGTCTCACGTCGCCAGCGGGGGGCGACTCACCAGGACGTTCGCTTGTTACGACGCTGGTGAATTCCAGTCGGTCCGCTTGGCTTCCGCTTCCCTCGAATCGACCGAGCTTTGCTCAGTCGGGGCGAACCCGTGCTCGAACGTTGCGGAGATATCTTGCCGTTGGCACGCACGACATATTCGTCGGCGTCTTCATGGTCTACGAAACCAAGTTTTGAAGGCGGCATGCGAGAACCTTTCGCTTTCTCAGACGTGAAAATAAACGACGTTTTGGAGCACAGCCTGCATGTCTTGCAGCTGCACTCACGGAAAGAACGAGTTGTCACTTCCTGTCCACTGGCTCCCCCCGCCAATCAAATTGGCGCCTCGCGGTTTCCCCATTGGCCCGTTCGATATACCTCAGCCGCTGGCCACCATAGGGCCGCGGATTTTCTCTAACACTCGATGAGCTTCTCGGCAGATTTGCGTTAGGCCGCTTTGCTCGCCAACCTCGGGCAGATAAAGCCAAGCGCCTTGTTCCCGTGACCAAAGCTCCCCGGCAGGATCCGCCGCGTCGCGATCGCAGATCACGACAAGATTGCTCGCCGACCCGCGTAGCGTTCTCAGCAGATCGCCGAAAGCCTCCCGACCTTGCCCGGCTGTTAAGTCAAGCAGCGCCAGAGCAAAGTCGTGCAGCACGACCTGTCGTACTGCTTCCTCGGGGGATCGGCATTCGGCGGTAACCCAGCCGGCCTGTCTGGCTGCACCAGCCAGCACGTCAAGTGACGTCAGCTCACCACTGACGACGAGGCAGGCGCTGCGTGAATCTGTCGGACTACGAGCTCGTTTGCGGACGGCATCGGTCGCGCTTCGAGCAGGCCCTTCACGCTCTCGCTTGGTAGCGGTGCTAGAACTCATCGGTTTCGTTATCTCGGGATGGTCTCGTGCGAGTCGGCTATTCATGCGCAACGAACAGGGTCGCCAAAATCTGGCGCCGCCCGTTGGCACAAACGATCATTGCCCTCAGCGGTGAGCCGTATCCTCCAGCTCCCGGTTCCGAGGATTTACCCCGATAGCCGGCTAGACCGCTGTCACAAACGCTACGCTGCCTCTTCACTCTCTCTCTGCACGCGAGGCTCTACCACGCCATCTTGCGACGACGGCGACGATGCATGCCGTTGTGGGACGTTGGCGCCTTGCCCCGCTTGCGGCCCATCGCCGGCTTCTTTCGCTTTTGGTTGTTTGGGCGAGATACCTCGCTGAACCCGGCGTCGGCCGTAACGCTGTAGTCGGCGTCAAATGCTTCGTACTTCAGTTCACTGCTCATGTTCCTGCTCCTTTGCAAAGTCCATGCTTGGATGGTGCAAATCCCCCCCGGGGACTCACCACGAACTCTGGTTTTCTCACCAACAGACAGAACGTCTGGCGTTGGCAGGCTGCAGATAAAGCGATTGCGGCGCCGAAACCTCACCGCGATTTAGACAGCGGCAGCAAGTTGTTAGGGCGTAATGAGTTACGCGATAGAAAATAGCGATTAGGCAGTCACAGCCACGCACAGCGCAACCACCAAAATAGTGATGGTCTACTCGGGGTCGCACGCGTAAGGCTAATAGCGACTGGCACTTACGACGCCAATCACAAACCTAGGGATCCTTCACCAGAGGGGTGACGACACCAGTGGAGCCCTACCAATCTCGGCGAGTTGTCGATCGGCGACCGTCAACCCCGGAATATCGCGGCCTTAACATGGCCAATGATCGCCGGGCCAGAGACGCCCAACATCTGCCAAACGCCTAGCCGATTGGGGGCTTGCTCGAGGAAGCAGAAACGCTTGCAGGCAGCGTTTCGTCAGTTCAGACCCGGATCCTGCGATGGGTCTTTCAACTGGGCGAGCAGACGGGTCATCGTGTTGGGGTGGACGCCCAGCAATTTGGCCGCCCTGCCCTTATGGCCTTCGGTTGCCTGCAACGCCTGCCGGACTGCTGCAGTACGCAGCCGCGTCAGGTTTGTGAATGGCAACGCCGGGCTGCTGGTGCTGCTCGCTACGCGGTTTGGCAGCGTCGGCTCGCAATCTAAGACGTAGGCCTGCTCAATAACGTGCCCAAGTTGCCTGACATTACCTGGCCAAGGGTACTCGCAGAATTCGCGAAGCTTCGCCTCCGCGGGTTTCCACAGAGGTCGTTGGTACTTCGCAGAATACCTTCGGGAAAAGAAATCAACGAAATAGGGAATGTCTCCCACTCGCTCGCGGAGTGGTGGAACCGACAGCTCCACCATATTGAGCCGGTAGTAAAGGTCTTCGCGGAAACGGCCTTCGGATACTTCTGCTTCAAGGTCGCGGTTGGTCGCGGCGACCACTTGCACATCGATTGGCACGGGATGCGACGCACCGACCGGCGTAACTTCGCCTTCTTGAAGAACACGCAGAAGTTTTGGCTGCAGTTCCAGAGGCATTTCACCCACTTCGTCGAGGAAAACCACGCCACCCGCCGCCGCGCGGAAAACGCCTAGACTCTGGCCTGCGGCGCCCGTGAATGCCCCTTTCTCGTGGCCAAACAACTGACTTTCGGCCAGCGTGACCGTCAGAGCGGCGCAGTTGACCGGGACAAACGGCTTGGCATGACGAGGGCCCAAGCGGTGGAGCGTACGCGCCCAGATCTCTTTGCCGGTGCCCGTCTCGCCGGTAACGAGCACGGTGCATTGCACCTCAGCCGCTTTCTCAGCGTGCTGAGCAATTTGCTTCACGCGGGGATGCTGTCCTAGAACCCATGCATCTGGTGCATCGGGTGGCATCCGAAGGAGAGAATCAATGGAAGGTGTAACTGACGCCGCCATAGGGGGCAAACGCCGTTAACGTTGACATGACTAACGAGGAGCTTCTCGCCCCGGCGTTAGCCTCGAAGAAGAGGAAAACACGATCTTCGCTCGCGCAGACTTGCGGCGTAGGAAGATCAGATTCTCATGTCCGCGTCACTAGCGTTCCAACAGGGGTGCGAAAGGTGATCGAATTCAATGGGTGCCGTGCAATTCACTCGTTGGGAACCTTCCCTCTCTTGCGATAGTAACCGGTGGCCGAAAATAACTCAACAAAACTGATCGCGCTGGGGCGGAAAATGGCCCAAACTTTGCGGTTTTTGCCGATTAGATAGCTCCGCTTGCGATAGGCCGAAAACGCCCGGGCTGTCAACACTTACGACAATTGGCAGAAAAGCATCAATATCGCGTAGCGGCGAGGGTCTGCTCTGTCGAAGCGGGCGCCGGCGATCCGCTTTCTCGCGTCCGCTCGCCTGGGATTGCGAGGTCAAGGATCAGCGGCTTGTGGTCGGTTCCTGCTCCAACGCCTTCGCGAATCCCAAGGCAGGTCACACCCGGGGTGAGCAGTGCGTGATCGATCCGAATTGGCGGCAAAAGTTCCGTCCCATTCGGCCAAGTTGTAGCGACCCCACGCCCACAGGTAACGTGGCTGTCTTGCAAACCGTACTCAGAGGTCAGCGTGCGATAAATCAGCGAATATGGCGTGGCGTTGTAGTCGCCAATTAGCAGCATGTGTCCGTTCGCTCGCTCGGATTTCAACTCGTCGAGCAGAATGCCCCAAAACTCCTCGTACTTGTGTAGCGGCGAGCGAACTGGACGTGGAGCGTGGATGGCAAGAATCGCGAGTTCCTGCCCGTATACATCTACCGTTGCTTTCACAACGACCCGCTTCGCCTG
>JBCDCL010000329.1:0-4346 GCA_039182175.1 Planctomycetota bacterium | reverse complement strand
GCGTTTACCGTTTCTCGCACGGTGTAACACAACTCTTTGGTCGCTGCGGCGCCGAGCCAGCCGCCGAGTAGCGATACTGCCAAGCCCAAACCAGACGCGGCAAACGCGATCCATAGCACTTGTGATGCATAGGTCGAAGCAGCCTCAGCATACGCGTTGACGCTTTCTTCGATCTCTTCGATCTGCTTGGAGTACTCGTACCGGACGCCTGCCAGTAGCTGGATCGCTTGGTCTTCGCTCAGGTTGGTGTTGTCTGCGATGATTGCTTTCGCTTCTTCGAGATTGTCGTACCAGACTGCCTGGACGATGGCGGTCATTTGATCTGTCGAAAGCGACTCGATGGCTTGGCTCAATTCGTTGGGCGATACTTCTTCGCCGCCGCTGCGATCGAATAGTGCGAGCAGCTCAGCCGATTCGGAAGTTAGCCGCTCCTGAATGTCCGCCGACAAGGGCTCGTCATTCGAAGGATCGCCGTACCGTCGTTCTAGTTTGCGATAGGCGCCTTCGATCAAGGCGGCCGCTTCGCTTTCACTGAAGTCGGTTTCGGCGGCGATTAGCTCGGCTGCCGACTGCTGTTCGTTGTCGAGCAAGAGAGTCACTAGCCGATCGAGCGACGCATCGTCGAGGCTGTTCATTGCCTCACGTACATCCTCTTCGGAGACCTCATCTTGTTGGTCGTCGTCTAGTGAGGCGACCGAACCGGCGAGGCGATCTTTTAACTTGTTGCGAATCTGCGTGGCAACCTGCGTGCCCTCGGCAGATTGAATCGCCTGACCAACGCCCTGTGCGGCTCCGGCAGCAACATCGCCCGTAGCGCCGGCTGCACTAGCGGCAACCGAAGCGGTCGCCGTAAGGACCGACTGACCCGTTTGGATGAGCGACGTAACGCCACAATAGGCGAGGGCAACCGCTACCAAGGTTGACAGACCCCAGACGGTGAGCCCATGAAAGGCGCCGACCGTTGCATCGGGCGAACCGGAGCAGCGTGCCGCCAAAGCGGAACCGATGAAGTAAGCGAAAAGAGCACTGACAGCGACCCACAACGCGGCCGCCTGGGGCAGCCCATCGTCTAACAGGGTATCGTCATAAACATCCGCAATGCTCACACCCAGGGCGAGCCCTAACAGATGTAAGAACCACGTGAGTGAAAGCAACACAACCATGCCGGCCAGGATGGCGCCCCAACTTAGCCGGGTTGGCACAGGCATGTCCGTTTCTACGTCACGCCTAACGGTTGTGTCATGATGTTCGTGGTCGTGATGTTCGTCGTGCTCGCTCATGGTAGAACTCCTAATGGCTCTTGGGAGATAAGTTCGATGGCGGAGAATTGCAAATCGAGTGCCAACGACCAGAGGGGGCGAAACCGTCAAAACGTTCGCCATCTTCGCCCTGCTAAAAACCACAACGCCGGCCGGCAAACCATGCTGACGGTCTGGCGACCAACGGTCTGAGAACCCAGGCAGGCTAGGCTAAGCGAGAGCTGCCGGCTCCGATCTGCCGTGAGTGCGAGCTACGCCAAGCGTTACGATTCACGTGGCATTAATGAGACGGCCGCGTGTCTCTCAAACCGATCCCCAACGCGGCTGTTGGCTAGGTAGACAAGCGGTAAAAACACCTAGCGGCTGCCGGCGCACTCCACGCGTAGACGCCGCTTGGCACGGCAGCGACGTTGTCGTAGAAAATCGCACCAGCACGACACGATAGATTACTACTGATGCCGAGCAGCTGTGCGGTGGCCAGAAATTTTCGCGGCTGGCCCGAAACGGCGCGCTCAAGAGTGTTGCTTGAATTTGGTGTTTCGCTGGGTAGGCTGACAATCGGACTTTTCTATCTCGCAGGCGGCGAGGCGATCGGGTCGTCGTAAGTCGTTTGGCGTCGGTTCGGCACACAGACTCTGGCGGCTAATTTCGCCTTTTGGCCGCGCAAAAAAATCGCCGCGAGGGTCGCGGCGAAGTTTCTGAAAAAATCTTTTGACACTGGCAGCTTTCTGCAGCGGCTTCTGAATTGGCGTAGTTAGGCTTGCAGCGAGAAAAGCTTAACCAGCTAACCGCGGATGGCCACGTGTACCTGCGACTCGCAGTAGCTGCGAGCGGAGTTACTTCTCGCTCGAACGCGTGAACGAGCGGACCGTACGACGCAGGGCCGACTGGTACTTGTTGCGGGCGTCGAGGTAGCTCCAGCCGAGGAAGAAGTTGCCCGCAATCGAGCCGAAACTAACCAGCACCGCAGCGATCCACTGCCAGGGCTGCTTGGACGCCGTGGTGGGCGCTCCCGCGAAGCCAGCTTGCTGCGATTGGATCTGCTGCTGGCCGGTCGGCATGGGGGGATTATCAAGCGGCGGCAACGCCGACTGATTCAGTGGTTGATTCAGCGGCGGCATACCAACGAACTGGGCGGCGCCACCTTGCGGGTTGGTTTGCGGCGTGGAGTTGCTGGGCAGCCACGGAGCGAAGGCATCCTGATCGCCGCCGAAGTTGCCATCGCCCGTCGACGGCAGGTTAGGAAACTGCGGTCCGCCCTGTGGGTTCTGATTGGCGAAGTCTGGGTTGCCGAAGCCATCGTTGCCAAAGCTCTGATTACTGAAACCCTGATTACTGGAAGCCTGGTTGCCAAAGCCTTCGTTGTTGAAACCAGGCGCCGGTTGATTGCCGTTCTGGTTCCGCGGCGCCCGGACCGGCATCAAGCCTTGGCCTGTTAGCTGGTCTGCCGATGGCGATCCGTTATTGCGAGGATCGCTCAGCGGCACAAACGAGGCGCCCGATGGATCGTCACCGCCACCTTGCAGCCAATCGTCTCGGCTGGGCGGCGCCGGCGGGGCGGTCGATTCGCCCGACTGCCGCGCGGCGGGCTGGGAAGCGAACCGCGAGCTTGGGTTGCCTGCGCTGAGCGGTGGCGCCGAGAGCAGATCGCCATTGTCTGTGAAGTTCGGGCTGCCAGACGCATTGAAATCAGAGGTGTTGAACGAAGACGGCTGATTTTGAAAACCGCCGCCCTGGCCCTGCTGCGTATTGAACTGCCCACCTTGCGGCTGCGAGTTAACTGGATTTGCGAAGCCGGAGTTGCCGGCTGGTTGGTTGCCAGCCGCAAACGGTGGGGCAACATTCGTCGCGGGTAACGTTTGTTGCTGGACGGAACCTTGCTGCCCGCCAGGGACGGGTGCAGTGTTCTGGTAGGAGAAGGCATTGAATCCGCCGCTACCTGCCGGCGCCGGGGCGGGAGGATCGCCGCCGGTGAGGACCGATCGCACGCCGTTGCGAAGGTTCTGCGCCGTGCCCTGTATCGCTTCGCCCGTGTTGCGAATGACGTTACGCGTACCGTCACGCAGCTCGCCAGCGCCACGCAATAGTTCAGAGCCGATCGTCCGCCGTGGTGCGGGCGGCGTGGCTGCGGGCTGGGTGGCGAAGGGCTGCGTCAATGCATTCTGGGCGCCGGCAAAGGCTTGATTCGCTTGTTGAAAGCCACCTTGGACGCCTTGGCTGGCTTGCTGAAAGCCTTGCTCCAGCTGCCCGGCGCTGTTGTTCAGTTGCTGAGTGAACGAAGAGAGTGGCTGGCCTGAGGTGCCCGATTGGCGGACCGTGTGCCGAGTGTTCTGCGGCCAATCGACTGGCTCGGTCGCCGGTTTGAGGACGCTATGCTCTTTGCCATTGGCAGCGGCCAGGTCGCTTGCGGAGTCACCGCCGCCGAGAACGATACGAATGCGACGCACCTTGCCGATGTTGTCGGGAATATTGCTCTCGATGGCCTGCAGGTCGCCGGCTGCAGCAGCCTGCAGTAGCTCGGGCTCGACCTGCACGATGTATTCGACGCCATCGGCGCCATCGTCCAGCGGTTGCCAATCGTAGGTAACGCCTGTCGCTGCGACGGCGAGAAGAGTCCAGAGAGCGTCCATGCGTGGATCCTCAGCGGTAGCTGGCCGCGACATGCCGCGGCTAATTCGGTGATATCCTGTGGATTCTAACGAACGCTGGCAACGACACCTAGACGAGTCGCCCGCAGGATTGCGTTGAAGCTATGCCCAACGACGTGGAGCCGCGATGCTAGCGGAGGCAGTTTGGGTAACGGGTCAGCCGGCTGTCGTGGCCGCGGCGGCGTCGGATGTTGCTGCCTCTTCTGATTCGCTGCCAGACGTATCAGGAGCGCCTTGCAGGAGGTCAAGTTCCTTGCGGAGCATGTTGAGCAAGGCTTGTAGGAAGGCCACTAGCATTGGGCCGACTAAGATCCCCACCGGACCAAGAACCGATACGCCGCCCAAGACGCTCAAGAGTGCTAGCAGCGGGTGCAAATTCGATTGGCCATGCAATACGAAGGGCTTGATGACGTTGTCGATGTTCGAGACGACGATCACG
>JBCDCL010000328.1:0-4349 GCA_039182175.1 Planctomycetota bacterium | reverse complement strand
TGTTGACGATCGGCGAGGCCCAATGGCGACTCTGACCCGCAACGACTGCGGCCGGTTCGAGGCTCGTTGGGTCGATCTCAGCGTTACCGCTGGCGACTGTGTCTTTCTTGCGGGCATCGACGCGATGCAACTGCCGGTCGCCCACGCCGAAGGCAAATTTGTCTGCCGCGATGCGGAAAGCCTCGCCAAGCTAGAGAGCGATGGCCGCTTGGTGCTGCGGTACTCAGATTCGTCTGCCAGCGGCGAAGTCAGCTACCCTGCGAATCCGAATGGATCGCAGGGCGATGTCGCTGGTATTTGCGATGCGACCGGCCGAGTGCTTGGCCTAATGCCGCACCCAGAACGGTTTGTCGACCTCACCCAGCATCCGCAGTGGACGCGGCGAAGCGAATCGACCGTGGACGGGCTCCGGATCTTTGAAAACGCCGTCCGCTACTTCTTGTAGTCGCGGGGCTTGGCGTTACCGGCGACGGCCGGCGGCGGCGGTGCGTTTGATTTCGGCGTCGCGAGCACGATCGGCCGAATCATCACCGCGTCAACTGCGGCAATGCCGGCGCCGGAGAGCACAAAGCTCACTTGCACTTTTTCATTCCGCGTTGGGCGCCTTAGCAGTCGGAAGGGGCGCCAGCCGCTGGCCTGATCGACGGCGATGGCTAGTTCGTCACCGCCAAGAGAGTCCACGACGACCAGCGATCCGGGCGTCGCTGCGTCTGCCTCGAAGCGTACCCAACCCGTGATTTCTACGAGCCGCCCCGCTGTGACCGGCACCTGCGGACTGGTGACCCACGCAACCGGTTCGATCGAAGCATCGTTCTTCGCAGTAGCTCGTAGTGTCAGGCAACGCTCGCCGTGCCGTGGCGTTGCGGAGGAAAGCTCAACCGTTGGTGGTGGCGAATGATTTTCTAGCCGCGTGTGACTCCAACCTTGTTGCTTGAGGTCGGCAAGGTCTTCAAAATCGCCGCCCGCCAGCAGATTGCCTGATCGTGGCAGGCCACGCAGTAATTGCCGTAAGCGTAGTTCGTCCGACCACGTCGCTGGCGTGTGTGTCAGCGGCGAGCTGTCTCGGCGTTGCTTGTCCGCCAACGCCGCGCGAAACGTCTGCCGCGCAGAATGCAGTAGTGACTGTGCTTCGGAGCTTGCACTGTAGGCCCCACTGAGATCGCCGCCCGACTCGGCTGCTTTCGATTGACTTATCACCCGAGTGATCGCGGGCGGAGCGCCGGCCAGTCTTGCCGCCATAGGCGAATCGCTGGCTTCCTTCAGCATGGTTTCTAGGGTACGCAGTTCGTCGAGCACGACCTGCTGTATCAGACTTACTGCTCGCGGCGCCGACTTTTTGATGCGTGTTTCGATCGCTTGCACCGTTCGACGATCGTCGGTCAGCAGCAAAAACCGGCCGGGGCCCAAGTGCTTGCCGTCGATCGAGACGCCACCCAGTGTCCGTTGACGTTGCACGGGGAAGAGTCCGGCGGGCGTTACGGCGTAAGCGAGAGCTGTTTCTGAGACTGCCGGCACGACTAGCGGTGTTGGCGATTGCGGCCCAATGGCGCCCACAGGAGCGTAACCTAGCAGCAGCTTAGTGCGACCGCGTCGAAGAATCGCCGCAACTGGCTCTCCGTCCGCATTCAAAACTTGCCCAATCGGCTCCCCGCCAGTCAGCCACGGCTCGACCAGCTTTAATTTTAGGTTGAGCAACTCGACGGCTGCGCTAATGGATGCCTCCGCCTCTCCGGGACCGTTGAGCGGTTTGGTCGCATCAAACCAAACACCCTTGGCGCCACCCGCTACCGCAGACCAGACCGCCGCTTCGATAGCGGTCGGCTGGCGCCACGGACTCGCTTTTCCTTGGGGAGCGAATGCACGCAACTGCTCATAAGCTTGCGGCGAGTGAGAAAGGCGCACGCGGGCGACCGTTGGCGACCCGGGTATAGCTTGCTGCTTTGCCAGAGAGAACCGGGACGAGTTGCTTCCCCGGAGTGATTCCGCATCCAGCACGAGTCCATCTGTCAGCCGGCTCCACGCTGCGAACCCGTATCGCGGCGCCGCAAGCAGTGGCCGTGTAGATAGTCGCCGATCGTTGCGGATCCGGTGCACTTCTGGTAGGGCTGTGTCAATGCCGCGGGCGTCGCCGCTGTTGGGGAGCATCCAGGCAAAGACTCGATGCACCGACGCTGCGGAGTCCGATGGAGGAGGGCCTACCAGTAGCAGATCGTCCTGCTGACCTTCGGCGGACAAACTGCCCGGCAACGTATCGACGGCCAACGTATTGAATCCGAGCTGCTTGACGAGTTCGCTTGACTCGCCCTGCGATGTCCAGATGCGAGGGAAAATGGCGTCGCCGTCCCTAGTAAATCCGCCGGCAGAAACTCGCACCGCCACTGAGAGTTTGTCCGTTTGGCTTTCAGGTTCTGCGCTGGCGGGCAGCCGGCCTGCCTTTGTCAGGACGCTGTGTTCGCCATTTAGCAAGGCGCCGGAGAGGGTGAGCCGCTCGACCCAGAACGATTCGCCTGTCGGACTGCCGGGGACGATCAGTACGATGCTATCCACATAGGCGCCACGCTCGTCGATCGTCGGCATGCTACTGTCCGTGCGTAGTAGCCGAACGTGCCGCTTAGCGAGTAGTGGCAGATCTGTGAGATTCAGCTCGGCCCACTCGCCGACATTCTCGTAGCGAGCGTCGCCTCGCACGATGGTTGTCAGCGGCCGCGATGCGTCGCCGCTGCCGACGAGGGTTCTTGGAAACACCACCCGGACGGCAAGGCGGGCGCCCAGGGTGTCGCCACGGTAAGTCAGCGAAATCTTGAGATCGTCCAGCACTGGCGCCGGGTCGATGGGGTAGAGAAACACGCCAGCGTAGCCGGCTGGGCAGGCGAATCGCACGTGCTCCGCCCCGCAGGCCTGCCCCCGACGCTCGGTGCGAACCCGCTCGTGGGTCAGAATTCTGGTCGCGCCTGGATTGGCGGGTTGGCGCCAGCGGACCGACGGCCCGTCAAACAGATCCTCGAATCCGGCCGGTTTGGCGGCTGGCTGGTCACCGATCAGTATCGGCCCGGGCATACCTCTGGCCAGGACAGGTGATAGGCCTGCCAGCAGGCACCAGGCGATTCGTTGGATAGCTCGGAGCACGAGATCGAATTGTGTGGCCCGCGTTACAGCCGCCGGGCGGAGGACCTCTAGGATTCGAGCATCCGCAACCCGGCAATGCTCAAGATCCTTCCAAAAGCCGCTTCTATCGGCCTTTTTGAAACGCGACCAGACCGTTTGTGGCGTTTCGTCAACGTCAGGCGGGCTGCCTAGGGCTTCGCGCCAGTCGCTTGATCGTTCGTAACTGCTTTGGCTAGAATACGTTTGGTCGATTTGCGGGCGCCTTGCGACAGGCTTTTGGCGCGCCGGCTGCTTTAGTGGCTAGCGTCCAACACCCAGGAGACTCCCGATGCTAGAAGCCTCACGTGCTACCAGTACCAACAGTGCCGAGCTGCCCAGCGACATGCAGCAGTTGGTGGACGCCATCCGCTCGCTCCCCACGCAGCACGCAGCCGAACTGGCGCCGCTGATGGATCGGGTGGTGGAAAGCACCTCACGCCGTCGCCGCATTCTGACGCTGGTCCAAGACGCACTAAGCCAGCTGCGTTTGGACATGAAGTACCTGATGTTTGACCTGGAAGCGACGCGGCGGGAACGCGACGAGTACCGGGAGCGATTGGAAGAAAATTGACACGCCGAGCTTGGCTAGAAGCGGGCTGTCTTTTGAGTAATGCTGTGCGGTAGACGCCGGTAGAGTCGTTTGCGGGCGATTCGGAGGCACGACTAGAAACAATTCGCCGCGAAACTGCGGCCAAGCTGTCTTATCGGCGCCATGTC
Source organism: Planctomycetota bacterium (assembly GCA_039182175.1). GTDB lineage: Bacteria > Planctomycetota > Planctomycetia > Pirellulales > Lacipirellulaceae > JBCCQL01. Next base: position 488 of record JBCDCL010000328.1, on the reverse strand, counting down.
CGAGTTGCAAACCGCAGATAACCTTGCCCAGCGTGCCCTCGATGTTGGCGTGCTGGACGAACGGCAGCTGCAGTCCGCGTGGAGCGATCTGGGCACCAACAATGTCACGCTCTCAGAGTTCGCAAAGCTGCTGGTCCGCAAAGGATTGCTAACCAACTACCAAATTGAGCGCCTCAACCGCGATCAGCGTAGCGGTTATTTTTATGGCGACTACAAAGTGCTCTACTTGGTCGGGGCGGGAACGTTTGCCCGCGTGTTTCGCGCCGTGCACGTGAAGACCGGCAAAGTCTACGCCGTCAAAGTACTACGCACGAGCAAGAGCACCGAGCCGGGCCAAGCCGATCTCTTCCGCCGCGAGGGCGAACTGGGCGCGTCCCTCAAGCACAAGAACATCGTGCCGATTCACGAAGTTGTTTCGCGAGGGCCACTGAACTACATCGTGATGGATTTTATCGAGGGGCAAAACCTCCGCGAAATGTTTCGCGTGC
>JBCDCL010000327.1:0-4350 GCA_039182175.1 Planctomycetota bacterium | reverse complement strand
GTGATGCTGGTGGCAGGCGTCTATGCCGTGTTTGCCGTCATCGATCTGCTGGCGAACTACTTCAGCCAGCGCGCCAAGCGTACCAATCGCAAGTTTGACGATTTGATCGTGCCGGTCGCAGCGGCTACCGCCCGAGCGGTGGTGATCCTGACGGCTGTGCTACTGGCGGTGGTGGCATTCGGCAAAGACATTCCCGCCACGCTGTTGGGCGGCCTCGGTCTAGGCGGCATCGCTATCGCGCTGGCGTCGCAAGAGACGCTGTCCAACTTCTTTGGTTCGATCACGGTGCTGTTCGATCGGCCGTTTGAAGTTGGCGATTGGGTGCTGATTGACGGCATCGAGGGCGAGATTGTTACCGTCGGTTTTCGGAGCACGCGGATTCGCACCGCGCTGAATTCCGAAGTAACGATGCCCAACAACAAGCTCGCCACCGCGGCGATCGACAACTGGGGCCGCCGCCGCTACCGCCGGTACCTGACGCGATTGGGCGTCGAGTACCACACCACGCCTGAACAGATCGAAGCTTTTTGCGAAGGCATCCGCGAACTGATTCGTCGCCAGCCCCATACGCGGAAAGACTTCTACGCTGCTTACTTCAACGACTACGGCGCCAGTGCGTTGGAGATTCTGCTGGTCGTCTACTTTGAAGTCCCCGATTGGCCTACCGAACTACGTGAACGCCACCGACTGCTGGCCGACATCTTGCGGCTGGCTAAGAAGCTAGGCATCGGCTTCGCCTTCCCCACGCAGACCGTTCATCTGCATCGGGGCGAACCTGCAGGGGCGCCGCCGGAGATTCTCGATCCCGATCACACAGGCCAAGCCGAAGCGGCCCAGATCGCCGGCGAGCTGCTCAACTACCAAGATCGCCCCGGCCCCGTGAAGTTCACAGGGCCGACCCAGCCAGAGCAGCCCAAGCCATTAGGCTGATCCACAGGCTGACAAAAGAGCTGGCGAGAGAAACGCGTAGCGGGTCAGACGCTATCGCGAACGCCGTGACTCATCGGCTGGAAGCATGTGGTATCGACCACCGGCGGCGACCAAAGCGACTCCTCTAGCGCCTCGGCCGGCAACTGGCCAACGAACCGGCGCCGCTTTTCACTCTTGGTCCACGTGGCCCGAATCTCTGCCGCTACTCCAGCTATCTCAGCAGGCGTCGGCAGGTACTCAATGCGGCGGGTGTCGTCCTTCTCGGTCAGCTTCGCGAAACTCGGTAGCTGGCCCTCTTCGTTGGCGTCGTACCGATAGGGATCTTCGCGATAGACATCGTCCCGGCGAATCGCCAGCCCAGGAAAGTCGGCAGGCGGGTTGGGTTCAAACGTCTCTTCGAGCGTGCGGTGCATCTGGCGCGGTGTCCTTCAACGGGTCAGTGCGAGAATCTACGGACGGCAAACCACTCGGTGCAAAACGAATGAGGCCTCTCATCGGCGCCAACAAATTGCCAAGATTCCTGGCTTTCGCCTTCGCGGACGATCTTGGCATCGCTAGCGGGTGGATAAAAACAGGCCGGACGCCGATCGGCGGGCGGGCGGTGGCATCAGAAAATCGACGCCGGCCTGGGTAATGGCTTGTTTGCTTCGGTTTGCTTCACAACCAACGGCCGGAAGTATGCCCCGCGAATGTTAGGGAAGTATGTAGATGGTGCGAGGAATCCCAAGAAGAATCTGCCCAGCCGATTGCTGTGCGGTGGAAAACGTGTCGCCAGCTTCCGCTTAACCTGCTGCAACCCGAATCGCCCTAGCGACTTCCGCCGTTTTGTGCCGAGCCGCAACGCGGTAAACTTGACAGCACACACCCGTGAAAAACTTCTTGGCATCAGGGAGGCGCCAGCAATGAAGGATGTACTTGCAGTCGTTTTGGCAGGCGGCAAAGGATCGCGACTCGAACCACTGACGCGTGATCGTGCAAAGCCCGCGGTGCCGTTTGGCGGCGGCTACCGCATCATCGATTTCACGCTCTCCAACTGTCTCAACAGTGGCATTCGCAAAATCCTGGTGCTCACGCAGTACAAAGCGATGAGCCTCGACCGCCACGTAACGCTCGGCTGGCGAAGCTACCTCTGCCGAGAGCTGGGCGAATTCATCGACGTGGTGCCGCCGCAGCAACGCATTGACGAGAAGTGGTACCAAGGCACCGCGGACGCCGTTTATCAAAATATCTACACGCTCGAAAAAGAGCGGCCGCAGAATGTGCTGATCCTCGCCGGCGATCATATCTACAAGATGGACTACAGCCGGTTGGTAGCCGCCCACGAATCGCAAACGGCCGACCTGACAATCGCCGCCCTCAAAGTGCCGCGCGAAGAAGCCAAAGCCTTTGGCGTGATGCAAGTTGACGAGTCAAATCGCATCATCGGCTTTGAAGAGAAACCAGCCGACCCCAAGCCACTGCCTGACGACCCCGATCATTGCCTCGCGTCGATGGGCATTTATGTATTCAATTCGCCGTTGCTATTCGACGAGCTTTGCAAGGACGCCACGCTGCCCGACAGTGCGCATGACTTTGGCAAGAACATCATTCCGTCGATCATCGACTCGCGGCGGGTGTTTGCCTTTCCCTTCAAGGACGAGAATCGTAAACGAGACGCCTACTGGCGAGATGTCGGCACCATCGATGCCTACTTTGAAGCCAACATGGATCTGACGAGCGTCGAGCCGGAGCTTAACCTTTACGACGATCACTGGCCGGTGCGTACCTATCAGCCGAGCATGCCGGCGGCGAAGTTTGTGTTCGACTCTGGCGGACCAGGCGACAATGAAATTCGCCGCGGCGAGGCGATCGATAGCATCGTCTGCCCCGGCGCTATTCTCTCTGGCGGCAAAGTGGAACGCTGTGTCGTCGGTCCGGCGGCACGCATCAATAGCTATGCGCACGTCGAAGATTCGATTCTCTTCGCCCGCGTCAACATCGGCCGCCACTGCCGCATCCGCCGGGCGATTATCGACAAGGAAGTGAATCTCCCCGAAGGCGCCGAGATCGGCTACGACCTGGAGGCCGACCGCGCACGCGGCTTCACTGTCAGCGAAGGAGGCGTGGTAGTGATCGCCAAAGCCGATGGCTTTCCAACGCCAGGGTGATAGCGGCGAGCCATCGCTCGCTAATTTGCTACTACCGCAGCTTTCGCCTAAGCTAAAGGACGATCGATTTGCCGTTCGAGGCACGTTTGAGGCAACCCAAGCCAAATCGAATCGCATCTCTTGTGCTCATCGGCCCGCAATCGCGTGGCCAAGCTCTTCTTCCGGAACCGATATGACGTTGCTTGCAAATTACTCTTCCCGTAGCCAGTTCGTATTCACGATGCGGCGTATTGTTGTCGCTGTGATAATGGCGGCCTGCGTCAGCGTAGGCCACGCGGCTGACTTTAATATCACCGACTTCGGCGCAACAGCGGGCGGCGGAAGCGACCTCAACGCCATTCGCAACGCAATCAACGCCGCCTCGGCCGGCGATCGCGTCATCATTCCGGCAGGCACGTTCCAAATCGACGGAACGCTCAATCCCAAAGCAGGCATCTCGATCGTCGGCGCGGGTAAGGATCAATCGACGCTTGAATACATTGGCTCGAATCGGTCGGCGATGATCGACCTCTCTGGCGGCCGCAATAATGTCGAGCTAACCGGCTTCACCCTCGACGGACGCAACGCCGGCATCGCCCGTCACGGGATCCTCGGCGGCAACTCTTCGGGCCACCATATCCACAACCTCGGCTTCCGCGACTTCGCATTGTCAAACGACTGGTCAGTCCAAGGAATTTATTTCTACGCCGACGTCGACAACACGCGGATCGAAAACAACCACTTCTCCAACATTGGCACAGCAGCGGAGTTTGGCTCTGCGATCCGCATTTCCAATGGCTCGCAGTTCAACACGATCGCCGGCAACACGATCGAAAACATGGGGCGTGGCGGTATTCACACCGAACGCAACTCGACCGACAACATCATCCGCGGCAACACCGTCACGGGGTCGGGCCTGGCGATCGGCAATGGGAGCCTGCCGCTGGGCATCGAGATCTGGATGAACTCGGGCCGGACGATTATCGAAGACAACGTGATCGACCATTGGCTCAGCGTCGACCGGTCCGACGTCGTTGCCGTGCGGCGCAACACGGTGCTGGCCGACACGAACCTGGTCGCCTACGCCGGTATCGAACTCGCCGGCGGTTCGGACAACATCTTTACCGATAACACCGTCGGTCGCGGCCATCAGATCGGTCTGGCGATCACGACCTTCAACGAGGGAGCGAACAAAGAGCGTGTTTTCGTCGGCCGCAACACGTTCAGCGACTCCGAAACCTGGGGCGCCCAGTTGCAAGATAGCGTGCATCCAGTCGGCCAAGTCTACTTTTAC
>JBCDCL010000326.1:0-4358 GCA_039182175.1 Planctomycetota bacterium | reverse complement strand
TCGGCGTCGTACTCGTCGACGATTTCTCCAACGATCTCTTCGAGTACGTCTTCGATTGTCACCAAGCCGGCGACACCGCCGTATTCGTCCAGCACTAGCGCAATGTGCGTTCGCGTCTGCTGGAACATCTGCAGCAGTTCGTTAACGGCTTTGGTCTCGGGTACGAAGACCGGCTTGCGGACCAGATCGCGAAGACTCTGCCGCGACTCGCCAGCAGGCCGGGCCAGCTCGGGCAGCAGGTCCTTGACGTAGAGTACGCCAATCAGATCGTCGCGATTGGTGTCGAACACGGGAATGCGGGTATGGCCGGCGGCGATGACATCTGTCAGCATCGCGTCCCATGTCGTGTCGGCATGCAGCATATGCATGTCGGTGCGAGGCGTCATGATGTGGTCAACATCCACATCGGCCAGTTCCATGACACCTTCAATCATCTCGCGAGCTTCTTCTTCGAGAAGCCCTTCGCGATGACCTTCGCTGACGATCGTGCGAATCTCTTCTTCGAGCGATTCCTCGTCGAGTGCTGCTGCCGTTTGTCCCGCGAGGCGATGCAGCACCGCGTCCAGGAGGCGAGCGCCGAGAATTAGCGGCGTCATCAGACCCGCCAGACCCCGCCATAGCCACCACGTGTGATAGAGGAACCGCGCCGCCCCTAGACGGGCGACGGACCACGGAATCCACGTCTTAAAGGCCGCGAGTGCGACGCCAACGCCGGCGGCAAAACCGACGAGAGTCGTCACGCTCGGCGGCGTGGCCACGCCCTGCTGTCGCCACAGAGTCGCCACGACTGCGACGAGAAAGACGCTCGAGCCAATTACTGACAGCATTTCTGCCGCTAAGGCGGCACGGTCATGGCCGTGCAGTATCTGACTAAACCGGCCTAGCTGATCGTGACGCTCGCTGATTTCTTGCAGCTCGTGCCGAGAAAACTCGCGGAGCGAGCGGGCGCCGACTGCTGTGAGGCAGGTGAAACCTGCCGAAGTAACCGCTAGCCAAACCAAGTCGTTCACGACGCACTCGCTCCTTCGACAGGGTCTGCCCCAAGATTCCTCTCAGCCGCTTGCTGTGTCGTAGCCGGTAGCGACACTCCAAAACGATCAAGATACTTCGCCTCGGCATGACGCATATCGGCAACGTCGGCGTCAGCTTTGTCTCGGTAGCCAACGAGATGCAGCACGCCGTGGATCACGTACAGCAGCAGTTCGTGTTCGGCAGGCCAGCCATAGTCGGCTGCATTCGTGATTGCCGTCTCTGCGCTGACGATCACCTCGCCTTCCAAGTGGTCGCCTCGATCTTCGATGGCGAAGCTTAGGACATCGGTTTCGTAGTCGTGTCCCAAGAACTCGGCATTGAGCGGCCGAATCGTGGCGTCATCAACGACGACGATGCTGATTCCCCCAGAGAGGCGATTGGCGTCCTGCAGGATCGCACGGGCCGCCGACTCTAGCCGCGAGGCGTCGAGTTGCAGAAGCTCCTGCTGATTGGTGACCGTGATATGCATAGACAAGTGAAAGGCAGCTGCCGCGGATCGCAGCCGGAGCTAGGCAGTCTCCTGATCGGGATACTTCACTCGGCCGTGATAGACGGCCGTGAGCGATTTTACCAGGCTGTCGCCGATTTTGCTTACTTCTTCTAGCGTCAGCCCACACTCGTCGAATTGCCCGTCAGCGAGCCGCTTTTTGCTGATTTCATCAACCAGGTTTTCGATCCGCGAAGGGGTTGGCTCGACCAGCACCCGGCTCGCGCTTTCAACCGCGTCGGACAGCATCAAGACGCCCGCTTCTTTGGACTGCGGTTTTGGCCCCGGATAGCGGAACGAACTCTCATCAACTTCCGAAGCATCAGGATCGGCGCCGCGGCGGGCAGTCTCTTGGCGGTAAAAGTATTCGACCAGCGTCGTCCCGTGATGCTGCTGAATGAAGTCGATGATGCACTCGGGCAGCTTGTTTTGGCGGGCGAGGTCGGCGCCATCTTTCACGTGAGCGATGATCACCAGCGTGCTCATCGCGGGCGCCAGCGTATCGTGCCGATTATTGCCTTGGCCCTGATTCTCGATGAAGTAGCCAGGCTTAAGCATCTTGCCGATGTCATGGAAATAGGCGCCCACGCGTACCAGCAGGCTCCGGCCGCCGATCGCTTCGGTCGCCGCTTCGGCGAGCGAAGCCACAGTGATCGAATGGTTATAGGTCCCCGGGGCCCGGCGGATGAGTTCTTGTAGCAGCGGATGCGAAGGGTCGCCCAGTTCGAGCAAGCTCAAGTCCGTTTGTACATTGAACACACGCTCCACCAGCGGCAGTACACAGGTCATCAGCGAGCCCGCGATGACCGACCAGAGCGAAAGCATCAACGCCAAGCGAAACGTTGGGGCGATTGGTTGCCCCATCACTGTGTTGACGCCGATCATCGTGAAGAACGCCACCAACGCAGCGACAAAGCCGACGATCAGCAGTTTGCTGCGAGTGCGGACGGAGTCGAGCACCAAGATGGCGCCCGTCGTCGCGGCGAGCATCACGATAGCGTCGCTCAGATCGCCGCCGACCGACACCACACCGACCAGTGTCAACGCAGCCGACAACAATAAAGCAATCTCTTGCCCGGCGGCGATGGCCATCGTCATGCCGAACAGCAGCAGAGGAATGACTTCGGCCTGCGTGTGATAGCCATGGGCGACAAGCATGGATCCGACCGTCGCCAAGATCGTGACGAGCACAGTCGCCAAACGGGGCAGCTGTCTAACGATCTCTGGATCGAGCTTGTAGACGAAAAAACCGCAGACGGTAAATAACGCGACATACATGCCCAGGACCGCAAGCGATCGGCGTACCCGCTGCTCAAGCGTACGGTTGGCGATCTCTTGTTGGTACTCAAGCTCGAGCATCTCTAGCTCGGGATCTTCGAGTCGGCCGCGGGCGTCGGCGAGTTTGTCCCCGACTTCAAAGCGCTTCGGCTCTGCTTCGGCTGCGTCCGCAGCTTCTTGCTGTCGGGCGCGAGTGTCGCCCATGTTCAGCCGGAGGGTGACCGGCAAGCGGGGCTTGATCCACGCGAATACGCGATCGGCGACTTCCAGCGAAGACAGCTTTTGTGCGAACGTTCGCTGCAGTCCGTTGGCGACATTATCGAGCAGGACATCGCCCACCGCGACGGTGAGCGGGAATTCGGTGCTGCCGAGCGGCCGGACATCGATCTGTTCGGTATTGGCGTCGTGATCCTCAGGCAACTGATCGATGATGCCTTGGTTCACCAGCGGGGCAAAGATTTCGTCGAGCGTCAGCTTAAAACGCTCACTGGCGCCTTCGGCCGTTAATGCGGTCCGGAATCGGTCGAACTGCTCCGCTTGTTCCTCGACGGTCGGCTGCGGCGTGCCCTCGGCAAGGGGCGGCGAAAACGCCTCCCACATCGCTAGATCGACTTCGCTAAACTCCTCGGCAGCGATCAGCTGATTGATGTCGTTCAGCAACTCAGCTTCGAGCTGCTGCAGCGGCGCCGCATCTTGGTCGTAGACCGCAATCGCCAGTCGACGGGCATCACGCCGTGCTTCTTGGAGCGCCTCGTCGTCAGGTTGCTCGAAGTAGGTTCGCGCGATCACATCCCGGACCGGAATGCGGTCAGGGCGGAATTCTCGCGGGGGATTCCAGCCCTGCGTCATTGCCCAAAGGGCGAGCGCCGTGGCAGTGCACATCAGCAGCCGCAGGACGACTCCGCCGCGGCGGAGCTGCCCGAGCAGGGTTGCCCACCGACCGGGCGGAAGTTCGAACGTGGTGACGCGTCGGCCGCGATTCCGTTTTTGGTTTCCCGTCGACATCGGGAGCGTGTCAGCGTGTTACCGCCGCCCCCGCTGTGGCTTGTCTTCATAGGCGTCGACGATCTGTTGCACCAAGTGGTGGCGAACAATGTCGGCGCCGGTCAGACGAATCTTGGCGATGTCTTTGACGTGGCTAAGTCGCTCGACGGCGTCGATCAACCCGCTACGGGTGTGTCCCGGCAGGTCAACCTGCGTTGCGTCGCCCGAAACGACGACTTTCGACCCAGCGCCCATCCGGGTGAGAAACATCTTCATTTGGGCGACGGTGGTATTCTGGGCTTCGTCCATGATTACGAAGGCGTTGTTCAGCGTTCGGCCCCGCATGTAGGCGAGCGGAGCAACTTCGATCACGTCTTCGCTCATGAATCGTTTCAGCTGGTCGAAATCCATCATCTCGCTGATCGCGTCGAGCAGAGGCCGCAAATAAGGATTGATCTTCGCCTGCAAGTCACCTGGCAAAAAGCCAAGGCTCTCACCTGCTTCGACGGCAGGCCGAACCAAGACGATTTTGCGGATACTGCCCTGCTTGAGAGCTTCAACCGCTGTGGCGACTGCC